>JAICGJ010000043.1 GCA_025923195.1 Chryseolinea sp. | reverse complement strand
TGCCTTTGGGAAATTCTTGATCACCGTTAGCGAATTCATAAACAACGTCGGCAACTACTTTTGATTTAATACGGTCATTTTCGCTATTGTAAAGTTCAAGATCTTCTACTTCCCGTACTGGTCCGGTGTACTCCAATGGTTCTTTGAAGTCGGTCTTCGTACAGCCGAAGAAAACGAACGTGAAAATAAATATTAGTCTCATAGAAAATGAAAAAGGCCATAGAAGTCCTATGGCCTTTTTCAAGATTTGGGTGATGTTAGTCTCGCGTTCTGATAGTAGTCGTTTCATTTATCCAACACTCTACCTTCTTGCTGTCGCCGGGTTGATAGTTTACAAGGAAGATTTCTTCCTTTGAAGGGAACGCTTCTTTTGCCATGGCTACCTTCTTGCCATTACCCGCGCGCTGATAATAATCGGCAGCTAAAAGAAATATTAAGCGATCGTCTGCCTGATTAACTTTTTTCTCACATTCCCCTCTACTGTTCCAATAAAGGTCACCAATTTTTTCATAAGCCTCTTTCGCTATTTCCGAGTTAGTGTTTGCCGCTTGCCGGTAAAGTTCGCGTGCGCCGGATTTATTTCCTTTCTTGGCAGCCACGGAGCCCATATAAAGCATAACTTCAGCTTTATCTTTTGCATCTGTACAAATACCTTGTGCTTCTTTAAAGTAAGTTTCTGCTTTATCGGTTTCGTCTTTCGATAGGTAGATGATTCCAAGATTCTTAGCTAGGCCACAATCTTTCGTTCCGCTCGGATCCTTGTGGACAGTCTCAGCAGCTTGCAGCCACAGCGGATCATCAGTACATTTCCCCTGAAGCATGAAGGAGAATATTTTCTTGGCAAGCGCAATATCATTTGGATTCTGCTTAAACTTCGGCGCGAGGTTCGTTCTTACGAAGTCGCAATCTACCTTCACCATTGTGATGAGGATGGCATCGATATCATCCTTGTACTTTTTGTATTTGTCGACAGGTTTCCCCTCACTCTGAGCCTTTTGAATCTTGCTATCGATGATTTCATTCAGTTTATCATATCGCTCAAGAATCTGCGCATCGGAGATATTCTTAAACTTTAGTGCATTTAAACGGACGGTCTGAAAGTATGGAACGAGCGTACCGTCCATGACATTATTTCCATTGCGCTTGAATGTTTCGTCGAGAATTTTTAATGCTTCTTCAGGCTGAGTATTGATATTAAATTTAAGAAATGATAAAGCTTTACGGTTAAGAACTACGGGATCATCGCCGCAGTTTTTCATTCTCAAGTCGTACACAATCATCAAAGAATCGACGTACACTTTCTTGCGGGCAGGATCTTTCTCTGAAGACGCAAGTTCATCATAGATGTCAGCAGCATGAATGTACAAGCTCGAATGAAAGTTGGGCACATTAGTCAACAGCCAGTTCATAGGAGCGAGGGCTTGCTTATACTGCTTGTTATTCTTAGCATCCTCATAAAGAACTTTGCTTTCCTCCGCCTTAGCTTTCTGAGCACCGTCGGTCGGCCAGACTACTTCTTTACATTGTGAGAAAGCCGCATTCGCAGTTAACAGCAACAGTAGAACACTGCTGGCCATAATTGAATTTTTCATACTTCTTTTCATTTCTAATCAAACTTTCTTTTAATGAACCATTGATCGTTGAAGGTCAGTCCAAAAAATATCTTAAAATAACTTTCCTCCAATATATTTTCATTTTTATTGCCACGTCTACCATACTTAAAGGCCAGGTCAACGCTTGATCGGCCTGCCGGTAGCGACATGCCAAAATTAATGCCAAAATCATTAACTGGCCTACTATTAGCTAAAAACGGATATCGCTCCAAATTCAAACCGGCTCTAAAGGTAATACGCTTTAAATAATTTTCTACTGTATTTGGATCAATGGTATATTCACCACCCAATGAGACGCGCCAAGCCTCCGAAAGGCCTTCATCATCTTTATTGACGCTCTTAAATGAGGACCAGTCCTGATATGAGAATTCCGTACCGACCATCCACTTGATCCCCTTGGCAAATGAAACCCCCACAATAAATGCTGACGGAACCTCGAGCTTCCCATTAACGACAGATATAGGAGAACGTTCTACAGTGTCTTCTGTAATCGTGGTGCGAATGGCCTGCCTGTTAATTTTGCCTTTCAATCTACCACCAAATGAGTAAACAGCGCCCGCGCTAAAACGTTTGTCATTGCGTCGTCCTAAAGAATCCTGGCTGAATGAAAATCCTAAACCAAAATTAAACCCGTTTACATTCGTTTTCTCCTCTATTTGAATCACATAAGGAATTGCCCCATCTTGAACGTTATTTACAAGATTTGCGTAGACATTGTCGATGGGACCAAAGATATAGGTTGATTTGACGCCGACACTCATAGATTTCGTAATTCTGACACCATTCGACCAATAAAGTTGGGTTAGTCCCCCCTTACCTGATTGAGTTACTGTGGCGGTATCGACGACCAGACCGCTTGGATCTTTGATCTCTTGCGGGAATTGAAAGTTGTAGCTAACATGCGTGTATGGCATCAGTCCGGCTGACGTCGTCCACTTGTTTACCTTTATCGGAAAAGCTATTGCTAGATAGTTTAGGTTACCTCCTGTGCTTTTATCATTTATGGTATCCGCTTTAATGGTGCGGGATTCATAAATAGTACCCACTTCAAATACCGTTAGCGTATTATATATCAGCAAGGCAGGATTTTGGTTATTGAGATACCAGTATTGAGGGTGACTTACGCCAATGCCGCCTGCACCTTGATTGTGAATTAAACTATTACCGTATGCATCGCCAATTCCGAAATCTGTGAACGGAGATGGTGCTGCCTGCCCCCATACTTTGGCTGCGAAAAGCATAACAGCAACTCCTAAAAAACACGTTTTAACCACCGACATTATATATCAAAATGCTGTTTAACCCGCTGAGCACTAGTTCAGGGATCGCAAATATGGGCCCTTTCAGTTTGTTTTCAAAAAATTGAGTATCCCCCCCACACAAAATCACCTGTAATCCAGCAAATTCCCGCTGATATCGTGCTATTATTCCTTCTATTTCTTCAATCATACCGTTAATAGCGCCGCTTTGAAGGCATGCTTCGGTAGTATTGCCAATAAGTGGTGGGTTATCAGCAATTTCGACCCACGGTAACTTTGCCGTGAAGGAATGCATCGCTTTCAACCTCATTCTTAGCCCAGGGGAAATACTTCCTCCATGATAATTTCCGATGTTGTCCAGAAAATCATAGGTTATACAAGTACCGGCATCGATTACCAGGCAATGCAATGATGGAAAGCGTTGCTTTGCTCCACATACACCCGCAATCCGGTCAACACCCAATGTGTGGGGCGTCGCATACAGGTTTGTTATCGGCAACGGTAGCGTTGAGGTCAAAATATATTTCGTTGGGATATGTGCAGCCCAACCCATCACGGCTGAATGGTCATGGGTTACGGAACTGAGGATGAAATTTTGGCCAGAAAAGTTCTGAATGAAGTCTCTTAGATCATGGGGGTCCGAAAAGGAATTTAGTTCCATTAGTTCGTGGCGACTAAAAACTCCGACTTTCGCAAATGAGTTGCCGTAATCAACTACTAAATTCATTTCTGATTTGTGCTCAATACTTTTTTTCATCATGATCCAATCACACGTCGCTGATAAAACCAAAAGTATGGATTCAAGCAATAACTATAAAGTCGCTTCGGTTCATAGAACTCTCGGGATAGCTATCGTAGCCGGACTCCGTGGTTAAGATTACTCTGGTATCGATGGAACTTCAGCCGACTGCTTCTAGACTCCTGCTAGGCAGCTACTAGTTCCGAATGTTGTAATCTCAATATCATTCAATAATAATACAGACCAGGATACGTTAGCGACTCAATGTTTATAAAAATATTGACCTAGATCAGTCTCACGTCGTAGGTTGTTATTCGACACATTTATGTTATATGACGCGGTCATTCAATCCGTCCGAGAGAGATTCAAAAGGCAGACTTAACGTGACTGGTACTACACAAAATGCCTTTGGATTTCGTACGAGGGAAAGGAATGATGAAGTTTTTTGCGCACAATGCTGGGAACCTTTGATTCATATTTTGTTTAATGTTTACTTGCCTTTGTATGTGCAATGCAACGGTGGGTCCGAATTTATTTATCCTGCTACCCGTAGACTCCTCAACGCAAACCTGCTAATTTGGAGCCAAATGAAACTGATCCTCTCAAAATTCGAAAATACTCCTCCCCAAATTGTACTTGAATGGAAAGACTCCGAGACGGAGGCAGAAGGGTGGGTAGTAATTAATTCATTGCGCGGGGGTGCTGCTGGCGGCGCCACCCGGATGCGAAAGGGCCTGGACAAGCATGAAGTTGAATCCATGGCCAAAACTATGGAAGTCAGGTTTACGGTATCAGGGCCGCCCATCGGAGGTGCTTATTCAGGAATCAATTTTAATCCCAATGATCCCAGAAAACCCGATGTACTTGAACGCTGGTATAAAGCAATTATGCCTTTACTCAAATATTACTACGGTACTGGTGGAGATGTCAATATTAACGAACTTGAAGAAATAATTCCTATTACGGAGAGGCTAGGTATTTTACATCCGCAGGAAGGCGTTTTTGCCGGACATTATAACTTGACGGAGGAACACAAAATAATACGCGTTGATCAGCTGCGACAAGGCATGATGAAAGTGATCAACGATGAGCGTTATACACCGTCGGTGGAAAAAAAATTTACCGTGGAGCATATGTGTACGGGATTCGGTGTGGCACATGCCGTAAAAGCATACTATGAAAAATGGGGAGGTGACATTAAGAAAAAAAGAGCGGTAATTCAAGGATGGGGAAATGTAGGCGCAGCTGCCGGATTTTTTCTTAGCCAAATGGGGGTTAAAGTTGTTGGAATAGTCAGCCATGAAGGAGGCCTGATCAATCAGCAAGGATTCGTGCCCGATGAAATAAGAGCGTTGGTAGCAAATAAGATTGGTAACAAGCTCGTATCAAAGAGCATGCTCCCGTTTTTTATGGTCAATCAGAAGATCTGGGATCTTGAATTCGAAATTTTTGTTCCTGCTGCTGCACCCAGGCTAATTATTAAGGATCAAATCGACAGGATGATCGCATCAAAAATCGAAGTGTTCCCTTGCGCTTCGCACGTCCCCTTCTTTGATCCAGAAATTTTCCTTGGACCTATTGGAGTATACGCGGACGAAAAATTTTCTGTGATCCCTGATTTTATTGCAAACTGCGGACGTGCACGCGCATCCACATACTTTATGGAAAATCCTGTTCCAGCAGACGACGAGCCGATCTTTGAAGATATAGCATCTACTATTGACAAGGCTCTGCAAAAAACGCATGCACTCAATCCCTACCGCACAGGCATTGCACAGGCATCATTTGAATTGGCTTTGGAGCAGTTAGTTGGCTAGAGTCTTATTATAAAGCTCAGTGCAATAATTGATAAATAAACAAATAAGCAGCAGCGCCACCGAAGTATCCCATCATGGCAATCAAACTGATTCGTTTCGTATACCAGATGAAATCGATTTTTTCCATACCCATAACCGCGACACCGGCAGCTGACCCAATGATGAGAATGCTTCCTCCTGTTCCTGCACAATAAGCAAGGTATTCCCAAATGAGGTGGTCCTGCGGATATACGTCAAGGCTATACATACCCATGCTGGCCGCTACCAACGGAACGTTGTCGACAACTGCGGAGAGAAGTCCGATTAAAGTAATAATAATTCTGTTATCACCCAACGCCTGGGCTAGATATTCAGCAAAGTGATGGAGCGTTAGCATTGACTCAAGCGATCCTACGGCAAGCAAGATCCCGAGAAAGAACAGCACACTTGGGACATCAATTCTTGATAGTGCCCCAGCGGCTGTATAGTTCTTTTTGACAGCATCCTCCAATTCGGGATGTATTAGCTCTGAGACAACCCAAAGTACGCCAAGGCCTAAGAGCATCCCGATATAAGGAGGCAAATGCGTAAGGGTTTTGAATATGGGTACTGAAATTAGCGCGCCGACCCCCAAAATCAGCATAAGCATACCTCCTCCAACTATATCTTCTTTGTGTTTCGCGTGAGATTCGTGTGTTGCGCCGAGTTCGCCTTTGAGGGTAAAGCTTAAGTAGATAAGGGGCGTCAACATACAAATTACACTTGGCACAAACAAAATTTTCATGATATTCAATGTAGAGATCTGCCCGCCGATCCATAGCATGGTAGTTGTAACATCGCCGATGGGCGTCCATGCGCCGCCTGCATTTGCAGCGATCACGATCATTCCGGCAAAAAACAGACGTGTGTCTTTATTTGGAATTAGTTTCCGTATCAAAGACACCATGACTATGGAAGTTGTCAGATTGTCTAGTACAGAGGAAAGGAAAAATGTTACCCAGCATATTATCCACAATAAAGACTTTGCATTTTTGGTAGTGATACGGTCCGTAATAAAACGAAACCCGTGATGGGCGTCGACCAGTTCCACAATTGTCATGGCTCCCATGAGGAAAAAAAGTATTTCGGAAATCTTTGCCAGATGGTGCGAGAGTTCGGATCCTACGAAGCCGATGAACAGTTCCTGTTCACTAACGCTGGAAAATCTATCTCCCAGATCCAGTTTCAGTCCCTCCAGGAAATTTGCAAAATGACTACTTGCCAAAATAGACTCTGACGGACTTGACAGGGCAAAAAGGGTCCAGCAAATAACGCCGGTCAAAATAGCGGAAGCCGTTTTATTAATCTTAATGGTATGTTCGAGGGCTATGCAGATATAGCCGATGATAAAGACGACGATAATGACGGATTCCATTCAGATGGGTTGGTCCTGAAAGATGGAAAATTTTTGATTTCGAAATATATTGTATTTCGAAATTATTTTTTAGTGAGGGTGGATAGCCAGATACGGGTAAATCATCAGGTAGACGATAGCGCCGGCAAAGTACCCCAATAAGGCCAATAATGAAATTTTTTTCAGGTACCAGATGAAATCAATTTTCTCCATGCCCATCACGGCAACACCGGCAGCGGAACCGATAATCAAAATACTTCCACCGGTGCCAGCGCAATACGCGAGATACTCCCAGATCATGTGGTCGGTATAATAGGTTTCCATACTATACATTCCCATACTCGCAGCTACAAGTGGAACGTTGTCGACAATGGATGAGAGTATACCGATCAGCGTTATGATGATGCGATTATCCCCTATCGTCTGATCAAGGTATGTGGCAAACCGCTGCAAAATTTCCATCGCGTCCAAGGAGGCAACGGCCAACAATATTCCCAGAAAGAACAAAACGCTGGGGACGTCAATGCGGGTTAATGCACCTGCGGCGGTGTACGATTTTTTTTCGGCCTCATCCATGTCGGGGTTGATAAGCTCGGAAACTATCCAGAGAACGCCCAAAGCCAGCAGCATTCCCAAGTAGGGGGGGAGGTGTGTGATTGTCTTAAAAATTGGAACCGAGATCAGCCCGCAGACGCCAAGAAAAAACATTGCTTTAGACCCCTTGATCTGTACGTGACCTCGAGTATGCTGATCGTGAGAATGCCCGCCAAGTTTTTCCGGGTAGCCTAGCTCACCCTTCAAGGTGAATTGGAGATACAACAATGGCACGATCATACAAATCACGCTAGGCAATATCAAGGTTTTAATGATATTAACAGCAGAGATTTGTCCTCCTATCCAGAGCATGGTGGTCGTAACGTCGCCAATCGGTGACCATGCCCCACCGGCATTGGCTGCAATGACGATCATCCCCGCGAAAAATAGTCGCATTTTTTTATTCGGAACCAGTTTTCGAATGAGGGAAACCATAACAATGGAAGTTGTTAGGTTGTCAAGAAGCGCGGAAAGGAAAAACGTCACCCAACAAATTATCCATAATAGCTTTTTTGGATTTCTTGTATTAATTCGATCCGTAATAATCCGGAAGCCGTGGTAGGCATCCACCAGCTCAACAATCGTCATTGCCCCCAGCAAAAAAAATAAGATTGCAGAAATCTCGCCAAGATGCTCGCCTAATTGGTGCGAAACATGCTCGATGGACCCACTTGAGGAAATGCCATATAACGTCCAGCACAAAACGCCCGTGACAATCGCTGTTGCTGATTTGTTAATCTTAATCGGATGCTCAAAAGCAATAAGGAGATAACCTAGGATAAAAACAATAATGATGGTAGCTTCCATAGTTCAAATCCTAGCTAAGATGAAAACTTTTCTTGTACTGGAAAAGAAATTTCAAGTAACAACCCCAAAAGATAATGATTACTCTTGAACGAGCATAAAAATCTTCCAGCTTTCAAGGTGGTTATTTTAGCCCAAATAGACCCTCATTGAGGGCGTTGAGGGCAAATTCCTTATATTGCTTATCCACCAATACCGAAACATTATTCGTACTTCCCCCGCATGAAACCATGCGAACTGGAATACTGCTCAGAGAATCAAATATTTTTTTCAAAACCCCTTTTTGCTCCGTAATTTTTTGCCCAACAATACAGATGATGGTCTGATCGCGATCGATTTCAATGGTTCCAAATTTTCTTAACTCGTGTTCAATTGATTGAAGGTGGGACGCATTATCAATGGTTAAGGAAACAGCTACCTCAGACGTTGTGATCATATCAATGGAAGTTTTATGATTTTCAAAAACCTCAAACACTCTTCTCAGGAATCCGTAAGCCATAAGCATGCGGGAGGACCGAATGTTGACTGCTGTGATACCATCCTTTGCTGCAATTGCCTTAAATGAACCGACTCCGGATCCCTTGCTCGTGATGATGGTACCGGGGGCCTTTTCGTCCATTGTATTTTTTAGTCTGACGGGGACGTTGTATTTCTGAGCTGGAACGATGGTGGAAGGATGTAAGATCTTTGCACCAAAATATGCGAGCTCGGATGCTTCGTCAAACGTAAGCTCTGAAATGGGAATTGTTTTTTTTACGATCCGAGGGTCGTTGTTGTGCATGCCATCGATGTCAGTCCATATCTGAATTTCGTCGGCCCGAATGGCGGCACCAATTAACGACGCGGTATAATCACTTCCTCCCCGTTTTAAATTGTCAATTTCATTCTTGTTGTTCCTGCAAATGTATCCTTGCGTAATAATAATATCGATGTTGCTCAGGGAGCTCACCAATGGTTTTATTCTTTCGGATATTTTTTCCAATTCCGGCTCGTCATGCTCATCTATCGACATAAAATACAATGCAGGAAGTAACCTGGAGCTGATTTTGCGCTCCTGCAAGTACTGGTAGAATAACTCAGTGGAGATTAACTCGCCCTGAGCAAGCAGCTCGCGGTAACTTTTATTGTCAAACTGACCTGCCGCCAGCATTCTGATAAAAATAAAGAAACGCCGTACGATTTCCTGTCCGATGGCGTGATAGGATTCGCTGCTATATAAATCCTTAATAAATGACTGATAGTGCTTTTCAAGGGCGGTGGTTTCTTCTTCGGCCTTTGCTTTTTGGCCTGCCAGCAGATGATCGCCAATGGCCACCAGAGTATTTGTCGTGCCGGAAAGAGCGGATAGGACGACGATTTTTTTTCCAGGCGTACCTAACACAAGTTCGGCAATCTTCTTCATACGCTCTGGCCGCCCGACTGAGGTACCGCCAAATTTTAACACTACCATACAAGTGAATTTAAAAAACGGGCAAATATAAGCAGTGCTAAAAAATTATCGCTATGCTATTCCGCTTTCTTTTTCCAACCTCGCAGGTGATAGTATTTCTCTCTCGGCTCGGCCGTCCAGCCATTAATACCATTCCGAGGTAGCCATATGGCGTGAATATAAACTACAACAAGCATAACACTGCCCAGAAAAACAAATGCCCAGGCTCGACCGGCCGTGCCCGAGATTAGCGTTGTGACAAAAATGAAAAACATCAGTTTCAGAACTTTTCGCCACTTCGGCGTTTGCTCCTCAAAATGCCCAAGAAGCATACTACCGATAGCCGTGATTGTGCTTACAATAGCAACTTCAAACCATAGTGAATCAGTGTTCCACATATTAGATTAGTTATCCGTTAATAGTTAGAAATAGTTATTAGTGGGTGTGGGTCATGGGTGTGTGCCAGATCTTGAAGAGTGCGCTAGCCTGACTCCATCTTTGCGAAACTTAATCGAAGAGGTCAATGAATTTCTGGTTGTGCCATTAGTAAGGTACATTCTTCCCCTTCGTTGATTCACATTTGATAGATACCATACGATTAACGATTAACGATTAACGGATAACGGATAACGGATAACGAACTACTGCGGCAATATTATCGTAAATATTGAGCCATGACCAGGCTTACCCCTAGCCGTAATAGCCCCACCGTTGCTTTGAACAATCTTCCTGCAAATAGCCAGACCGATGCCCGTACCTTCATATTCATTTTTGTGGTGAAGTCTGTGAAATACCGCGAAAATCTTTTCTTCGAATTCTTCTTCAAAACCTATCCCATTGTCGGCAAATCTTATTTCAAGGTACTGACGGGCTGGCCGCATGTTGTATTGTGTTACTGCCCATGGCGAAAGGTAACGATGGGTAACCGTTATTACAGGCCGCTTATCTTTGCTGATAAATTTCAACGAGTTACTGATGAGGTTTTGAAACAGTTGACGTATCTGAGCTTGCACAATATTCGCTAAGGGAAGCCCGTCTGATGTTATAGTTGCTTTTAGATCTTCAATTTTGTACTCAAAAGTTTGAATCACCTCCTGAAGAAGTTTTTCCAAATCAAAGTTTTCCGTATTAAAGTCCGCCGAGATCAGTGATAAAGAAAGGAGGTCATCAATCATCTGTTGCATCCGTATTGACCCGTTTATAATCTTGTTAAGATAAAACTGTTGGTCGTCCGTTAGTTGGCCTGTGGAAAGTGCGAGTCTATCTGAAAAGACAGCTATTTTTCGCAAGGGCTCCTTGAGATCATGGCTGGCTACGTATGCAAATTCTTCGAGACTGGCATTGGACTGTTGAAGTTCATGAGTCCGCTGAACCAGAACGTTCTCTGCTTTCACCCGCTCGGTTATATCCAATGAAATGTTAAGAACTTGTTCAACCAATCCCGTAGCATTGCGATGGAAAATTGTGCCGAAGGTGTGGAACCACCTGAACTCGCCATTTCTGTGCTTCATTCTGTATTGAAATTCGACGATAGGTTCTGACGCTGCTTCACCAGTTTCGTTCGCGTGCTGCAAGGCTTTCTTGTTTTTTTCCATCAAAGGCTCCAGGTCGTCAGGGTGAATCAATTTTGTGAAAAAATCTACACCCTCTTCCAAGACTTGTCTCGGATCGTAATCTAGTAATTTCCGCAGACCAAGATTGATGAATGTATACTTACCGGTATGTATATTATAAGATGCTATAATGGCGGGTATGGCATTCGCGATTCGTTGGATGAAAGTCTGGTTTTCCAATAGTTTTCGCTCAGTTTCCTTTTGTTCTGTTACATCCTGTGCTGTTCCGAACATTTTAATTCTTACTCCTTCGGCGTTGGCCGTAAACTGTCCCTGTGCGTGAAGGCTCTTTACCCTACCATCGTGCATTAAGATTCTATAATAGTAACTAAACGGCTCCAATGTTTCGCGCGCGTTACCAGTTTGCGTGTTGATCATATCGACATCGTCAGGATGGTTATAGAGTCCGGCTGTAGCGCTGGTAATTTCAACCTGAAGGGAGTCTAATTCATAGATCCGGTAAAGTTCTTCTGACCACGTTAATTTGTCGGTAACCAGGTCCCAGACGTAATTTCCGATATGCGTTAATGCTTGCGCTTGATTAAATAATGCCTGGCTCTCTTCGAGACGTTGGACGTGCTTGTCCATGCGATCGTCCATAATTTCCACAAAGGCCTTAAAGGTGGTCGACGTGTACTCTAGTATATAGAATTCAATTTCTTTTACAAGCTCAAGAATCTGATTTGCATCGTTCGTAAAGAGTGGAACAAATTTCAAGAATGCCAATTTTCGCGAGTAGCCTACCCGTGTTATGTCGTCTACGACTATTTCGTTTCGCTTAAGAGTGCGGAGTTGATCTGACTTCCATCTGTCAATGGCTTTTTGAATATGTGCCGAAGAGTTATTCTGAGCAAGATATAACAGTAGTTCGGTATTGCTGATATTCGAGAGTTTGCTTGCCTCTCCTTCTGAAAAGAAGCTTAATAGGGGTACATTAAACTCATGCATTAACTGAAAGGAAATACTTAGAAAGTCGTCGTAGTGGTGGTCGAGTACAAACTGAGCAAACTCCGGTAGTAATTTTAGTTCTGTTGCTTTTTTAAGATTGTCGGTAGATACTGACATCAGTTCAAGTTTATAAAGAAGCCGCCCTATAACCCCCGGGGAAAATATGTATTTAGCGCGAATTCATAATGATAAAATCGATCAAGTGTGCTTAAGAATCTGATGCGTTCGAGTTGTCAACTTTGAAAAGGTCGCAATTGAGACCGGACGTAAACGATTGTCAGTTGTGAAAAGACCTGACGGTGCGGTCCACTGGAAACACGGTCTTTTATCGGTGATCGGTATGGGAAATCAGATTTAAAGAACCTTGCATATATTTCGATACTGACTCAGCTTGTCGTCATCCGGCTCAAGTTCAGTAACCAAATAATCAATTGCCTCCAATCTGCACACCTGCACTTTCTGGACAATGCCGAGTTTCTCGGAAATGCTAAGAAGTGCCGTTTTGGCTGCGGCTTTGATGAGGGCTTTTTTTACTTGGGACACCTCCCAATCAAAATCTGTTATTCCTTCCTTGATTGATAATCCATTGGTTCCCAGTAGGCAAAGATCTACTTGTATTTCGGCAATTGCGCTGGCGACAGATGTGCCCGTGCAGATGTATGAATTGCGGGCCAGTCTGCCGCCAATCAGCACAACCTCAACTGATGATCTTTGAGCGGCCTCCAATGCAACGAGTGGGCTAACAGTAAACAGCGTTCCTGTGAGGTGTTCAGGCAGAATCCGTGCAAGTTCCACCATCACTGTCCCGCCACCGGTTAACAATGTCATCCCGTCCTTGATTATTGTCAGTGCTTTCTTTGCAATTTCCTTCTTCTCATGCTTTGCATAGACCTCCAACTGCTGAAACGGCTGATGAAAATTAGGTGATACGGCACCACCGTGGACCTTGATAACCTTTCCTTTTTTTTCAAGTTCTTTAATATCCCTGCGTATGGTGTCAAGCGACACTCCGAGCTGCTGACAAAGTTCGGACGCCACAACTTTATTGTGGGAATTGATTTTCTGGACGATGAAATTGTGCCTTTCCTCCTGCAACATCCTTTTGAAATAGTGTATGGAAGTACGTGTATTTGCTGTTTTTGCTTAAACCTTGAATCAAAAATAAAATAAATAAGCTTCAAAAGCCGGCTGGCTTGCTGGTTTATGCGAAATTACTAAATTGAGAATCCAAAGCGGCAAGAACGTGCACAGAGAAAAATGAGAGCAGTCATCCTACTCGGTATAAGTAATTTGATATGGATGTTCTCTCATGCCCAGCGGCCGGCGGCATGGATCAGAATAAATCAGCTTGGATATTCTCCAAAGAGTGTCAAAGTTGTAGTATTCGTATCAAAAGTCAGGAAGGATATTGATACGTTTGAACTGGTCGATGCAACGACTTCTCGTAGCGTCCTAAAAAAAGAAGCCGGTAAAAATTATGGCGGGTATGGACCTTTTATGAGTTCCTACCGCCTGGATTTTTCTGAATATCAATCAGAAGGTACCTACTATATAAAGACCGGTGAAATACGATCAAAAGAGTTCAATATTTCCCAACGCATATATGACGGTCACGCAGATTTTCTCTTGCGATACATGCGTCAGCAACGGAGTGGATACAATCCTTTCTTAAAGGACTCCTGTCATACGAAGGACGGCTATACAATTTACGGTCCTATGCCTGACGGAACTTATGTTGACGTTTCGGGAGGCTGGCATGACGCTACGGATTATTTGCAGTACTCGGCCACGTCTGCAAATGCGACGTATCATCTATTGGCTGCTTACCGCGATTTTCCCTCTGTGTTTTCTGATAAACACCAGGCAAACGGATTACCGGGAACTAATGGAGTGTCGGATGTTTTGGACGAGGGCGTTTGGGGCCTGCAATGGCTTTTGAAAATGCATCCCAGGGATGAATGGATGTTCAATCAACTTGCCGACGACCGCGACCATATCGGCTTTCGATTGCCCATTAATGATCCGGCTGATTATGGATACGGCAAGGGGAATGGCAGGCCGGTTTATTTTATTTCTGGTGGCGTGCAGGGGTTAGGGAAGTATAAGAACAGGGCAACGGGTGCAGCATCAACCGCCGGCAAATTTGCCAGCGCATTTGCACTTGGCTCGCAAATACAAAAGAAAGAGAATCCGAAGCTGGCTGAAACACTACGCAGCAAATCAATATCTGCATATCAATTCGGTTTGGCAAAACCCGGCGTCGCACAAACAGCGCCAATGAAGGGACCTTACTTTTACGAGGAGGACAACTGGGTTGATGATATGGAATTGGGTGCAGCCGCGATCTACCAGTTAACACAAGACAGCAAGTATCTTAAGCAGGCTTTGGAATTCGCAGCGCAAGAAAGAGTCACGCCATGGATAGGCGCAGATACAGCGGTACACTATCAATGGTATCCTTTCCATAATTTTGGTCATTATGAACTGGCGCTGAGTTGTAATAAGGATGAGAGAAACCGGCTGATCAGTTTTTATCGCGAGGGCATCGAAAGGATCTGGACGAAAGCGCAACACAACGCATTCTACCGCGGTGTGCCCTTCATTTGGTGTTCCAATAATCTGACTACGTCGTTCGCTATCCAATGCTATCTCTATCGGAAACTCAGCGGCGACGACAGTTACAAACATCTCGAACAAGCCTGCTTTGATTGGTTATTTGGATGCAATCCATGGGGTACAAGCATGGTCTTCGGCCTCCCGGCCGGCGGTGATACACCGGTCGACCCGCATTCCTCCTTGACGGTTCTTCACAATTATCCCCTAGACGGCGGGTTGGTCGATGGTCCGGTATCCGGTCACATTTATAAGAAACTTTTAGGCCTGACGCTTTCCGAGCCCGACGAATACGCAGAGTTCCAGTCTATATTGGCAGTATACCATGATGACCACGGTGACTATAGCACGAATGAACCAACTATGGATGGAACGGCGTCTTTGGTCTATTTGATGGCTGCAAAAGAAAGTGATTCCCGGGAGGTTGGAAGCGCAAAAAAGTAGTTGACTCCCATGGCGCCATCATTCGTGGTGACACGTCGAAAAATCAAATAGCGTTGGTGTTTACGGGTGACGAATTCGCAGACGGCGGTGAATTTATAGCCGAAGTTTTAGAGACGAAGAATATTAGAGCATCTTTTTTTCTAACTGGTAATTTTTACAGACGATCCGCTTTCAGCCGGATCGTTAACAGATTGAAAAATGATGGCCACTACATGGGAGCACATTCTGACAAACATTTACTCTATGCTGATTGGACTCAACGCGATAGCTTATTAGTTACCGAACGGCAATTCAAGAAGGATTTGCGCAAGAATTATTCACACATGAAGAAGTTTAAAATTGATAAGTCCGATGCAGCTTATTTCCTGCCACCTTTTGAATGGTATAACCGTTCCATTGCCGAGTGGACCCGTGACCTGAATTTGAGTTTAATAAATTTTTCTCCCGGCACTCGTTCTGCTGCGGATTATACCTATCCGGGAATGCCAGCATACAGGACCTCTGAAGAAATTTATGACTCAATCATAAACTACGAGAAACAAGATCGTAACGGCCTCAATGGGTTTATACTATTGGTCCATATTGGCACTGATGAAAGAAGAACCGATAAATTCTACTGGAAACTGGGTCCATTGATAGATGAATTAAAAAGGAAGGGATATTCATTCGTAAGAATAGATCAACTGCTTGAGTAAATACATAAACACCCGAACAGCATGGCCATTCTAGGAATTGATTTAGGCGGAACCAAATTAGCCGTTGCTCTCTTTTCAGAGTCCGGAGAACTGTTGTCGAAACAAACAGCTCCATTGGGTCAACGAAAAGGTTCCGATGTGGGTGAGTTGATACAGGAGGAAGTGAAAAAATGTGTAGCATCTACCTTTGTGGAGTCAATAGGTATTTCTGTTCCGGGGATAAGTCGTCAGAGAAGCGGCACTGTATGGGCCCCTAATATCAGTGGCTGGGAAGATTATCCCCTGCTGGAAGAAATAAAGGGAGTTGCCCATGCCATACCCATAAAGATCGATAATGATCGCGCTTGCAGCATTTTGGGTGAGCGGTGGCAGGGTAACGCAAAAGGGTCCCGCGATGCCATCTTCCTTGCTGTGGGAACCGGGATAGGCGCCGGCGTTCTAACGGATGGTAACGTCCTCCGGGGTTCTAACGATATAGCTGGAGCAATCGGCTGGATGGCACTGAGGAAACCTTTTCACAGCAAGTATTCGCCATGTGGTTGTCTTGAGTTTTATGCTTCTGGTGATGGCATTCCCAAGTTAACTCGGGAAATTTTGTTATCCGATCCGGCCGGCTCTGTGTTAAGGATACCTCCACCTGAGGCGCTGTCGGCGCGTCACGTATTCGACGCATTTGATGACGGTGATCCTATTGCTACGATCGTTATAAAGGAGTGCATATCGTATTGGGGTATGGCGGCTGCCAACCTCGTAAGCATTTTCAATCCTGACAAGATAATTTTTGGTGGAGGGATATTTGGACCTGCAGCAAAATTTATCGGGGATATCAGAGCAGAAGCTATTAAATGGGCGCAGCCTATCAGCATAACTCAGGTTAGTTTTGAACATTCAGTCCTGGGAGGAGACGCAGCAGTATATGGCGCAGCTTTCCTGGCCTTAGATAGTCGGAGTCAATAGAATAACCGCATGCAAGCCATTAGACCAATTTTTATTTCCGCCTGTCTCGGCATGCTCCTATTCGGTGTTTCGCTGGTAACGCTAGGTGCCGTTGCGCCCGGACTTAGGGAAAAATTTTCTCTTGACTCGATTTCGTTTGGAACGTTATTCTCTATACTGCCATTTGGTATCCTCACAGGCTCATTGCTTTTTGGGCCACTTGCAGACAGGTACGGATATAAAGCGATTTTTATACTATCCGGCCTAACCATGTTTGCAGGCTTTCAGGGTATTGCTTATGCCTCTTCCATTTTACTCCTGAGCATATGTGTATTTCTCTTCGGACTTGGCGGTGGTGCCATAAATGGCAGTAGCAATGCAGTTGTATCGGATATAAGCGACACAAATAAGGGCGCAAACCTAAGCCTGTTAGGTGTTTTCTTTGCTGTAGGGGCGTTAGGGATGCCTTTTATACTTGGAATTCTTGAGAAAAAATTTTCATTTGAAGCAATTGTCGCCAGTGTGGGTTACTCGGCCATGCTTGGAACCATATTGTTTGCGAGCACCAGGTTCCCCGTTGCAAAGCAGACAAGCGGAGTCTCAATTTCCGATGTCGGCAAACTTCTAAGTGACACCCTCCTGCTATTTGTTGGCTTCTTTCTTGTTTGTCAAAGCAGCTTCGAAGCTATAATCAATAACTGGACGACCACCTTTCTGGTGGATAAAATTCCCATAAAAACCAGCGAGGCATTATATGCTCTCTCGCTATATGTGGCCGGAATGGCAGTGATGCGCGTTATTCTCGGGAGGGTTTTAAGAGTAATCCCGTCAGGTACAATTTTATTAATGTCAATCGCATTATTGGTGATCGGAGGATTGACACTAAAGTTTGCCACTTCATTTGTATTGTCTGCGATTGGACTAGTGGTGCTAGGTGCCGGTCTCGCTGCCGGGTATCCCGTAACATTGAGTTACGTGGGCGACCGGTACGCCGCCGTCTCCGGCACGGCCTTTAGTATCGTTATCTCGATGGCCCTCATGGGAAGTATGATCGTCAACTACATAATGGGACAGGTGGCCCAACGATACGGCGTTCAGCATCTCACCACAATGGTATTTGTACTGACCGCCGGCATGCTCGCGTTTTCACTTATAATACTTAAGAAACTAAAATCATAAACCATATATAAAAACTATGCTCGCAACACAATGGCTTAACAACGCGCGTGATGTAATGTCCCAAATAGAAGAAACCCAAATGGATAATATACGAAAGGCGGCCGAAGTAATGGCGGATAGTATAGAGGTTGGCAGGTGGGTTCATACGTTTGGTTGTGGCCACGCTACAATACCAGTTGAAGAGATGTATCCACGCATTGGCGGATTCGTCGGCTTTCATCCAATGGTCGAGTTACCCCTTACATTCTTTACCAGAATTACGGGAGAGATGGGCGTCCATCAGTTTGTCTTTTTAGAACGGGTAGAAGGTTACGGTGTCGAAATCATGAAAGGATACAGCTTTGATACCCGGGATACGATGTGGCTATTCTCACATACGGGCATCAACAATGTAAACATAGACGTCGCGCTTGAAGCAAAAAAACGTGGCATGAAAGTGATAGCGTACGGATCAGCTGCGGCAGCGAAAGGAAAAGTATCCAGGCACTCTACGGGCAAAACGATCTTCGACGTCGCTGATATTGTCGTTGATTCCTGCGCACCCATCGTCGACGCTTCTGTTGACCTTAAGAATCATCAGGATAAGGTCGGACCGGTCTCAACTATGGCATTCGTTACCTGTGTGTGGATGACCGTGACCACAGTCGCAGAAATTCTGGCTGACCGTGGAGTAAAACTCTTCATTCATCCGTCACACAATGTTCCCGGCGACAGCACAGCCAAGCAGAGGCTGGAAGATGCATTGGCGGAATACAAGAAGAGGGTGGCGGGAGTATAGTTAAAAGTTAAAAGTGAAAGTGAAAGTCAAAAGGCTATGGATCATCGACTATGGACCATGGACTTTTTAAACATATTACCGTTGGAGCCTAACCAAACCATCTGGTGTATCACTTGGTGTTCGTTGAATTGTTTGCTGTGAAGTTCTCGATTTTGATGATCAACGGGTACCAAGCTGATATTCCGGATGGAATTGGTGAGTTGTTGGCGAATCAATTTTCTTATTGTTTATTAGCCCGAATTCTGCTTAGGGTTTCTGCAGTTATACCTAGGTATGAAGCGAGGTATTTCAAAGGAACTCGCTGTTGAATACCTGGATATTGAAGCAAAAGGTCATTATATCGTTGGTCGGCAGAATCAAGTAGAAAGGAGGCTTCTCTCATCTCTTTACGTATGAACATATACTCCATGCTCAATCTCCCTAATTTCTGAAGGCTCGGGTACTTATCAAAAAGGCGGTAGAGGTCATCACGGCCGATCGCGTAAAGCTTAACCTTCTCCATGGCCACTATATTGAATCGTGATGGGCGTTGCAGACTGAAGCTGGCGTAAGAGCCACAAAATGAATTCTCAAAATTAAAGTCCTTAGTAACTTCATCACCATCCTTCAGAAAGTACAATCGCACGTATCCGTTGACAATGAATCCGAGCTGCCTGCATATTTCCCCCTGATTAAGAAAATGTTCTTTCCTTCTCAGCTCCTTAACATGAATAATTTTCTCAGTCTCCTCCCATGCGCCTTTGTCCAAGGGCACTTGCTTTTCAAAAAAAAGTCTTAATTCATCGCCCATAAAAAAGTGAGCATTGTAATTTTCTGAAATTCTTGATGTACGTCAAGAATTAGGAATTGCGTGATAGGTTCCTTTGTATCCATCAAATAAACAAAAATATGGTTGCAATTAAAACAATCCGGCTGGTCCATCTACTGTCTTATGTGCTTGTTACGTCCCAGGTACTATTCTACCTGTTCATATTGTCAGATAGCCTGAAAGTAGTTTCTCTTGGAAATTTTTTTGAACTGCGAAAGATAATCGACTCGATGATGGCAGGACGATTTAAGTTCATGTATTATTCATGCCTTTCGTTCAGCATATTTGTGGTCGTGATAGCAGCAAAGGAACCTACCTCCGCTTTTTTTATTTCTTGCCTTGCGGCATTGTTATTCCTTTCGGTAGATCTTTTCATCACCGTAAAAGGCAGTCTCCCGCTCAATGCATTGTCTCATACTTATCCATCAGGAAGCGACGACACAGATTGGGAAAGCGTAAGGTCTCAATGGCTTAGTCTTATGAAGTATAGGGGCATGGCGATTATCTTAGGGATGATTGCCTTGCTCTGGGGATTGGTGTTTGGCAGGAACTAAAGACAATTGCCAGCTATTATCTCAAATAAGGTCTGTTTGTAAACGGCGAAAACTCCCATGGTATTGAGAGGAAAATAATGATGAGTCCGATCCCATACCAGATCGCAATAGTCTTAAATTTCGCACGGTCTGTCCCTTTATGCTTCGCTCTCACTGACCCAATCGTTATCATACAAATGGCAATTAACATCATGGTGATGTGCTCCATTCCAAAAAAGCGAATGTCTCGCTGATGAACAGCGGTATTAAAATTTTGAAGGAAGTACAGTACCACAGGGCTGACAAAATATAGGGCGATGCCGATAAGAAATTGGATGTGAGACACGGTAGCCGTTACGTGCCTCACCGAATTATCGGCTGCCGTAAATTGATGGCCCCGTATCCAGCCATAAAAGGAACGGCATACTGCATAGAGCAAACTGGCTAAAACCAGCCACCGAAACCACGAATGGATGACCAGTAATATAGTATACATTCTAATTCTTAATGATGTACATTGGTGCGAATCTACGCGCTATTTTTTCTTGATATGCAACACCTCGTCCTGGAATTCGTAACGGCTGTCTATACTCCGGTGTCGAAAAAATGCTTTACTCCGCCAACGATAGTAATTTTTCATTTTTTTTATTGCCCATTGACGCCTTGAATTCAACTTTAGGCAGCAGGTCTTCTCTGTTGTCCCGATTTATGCGTACCGATTTGGTATTTCTTCTCCCAATAAACGCGAGTTCAGAGACATCCTATTTCTTGTCGCTTTTTTCCTGTGCCGCCACTTGATTCAACGCTGCCGAAAAAAAAACCAAAAGCGACGCGCAACCATGCAGGCATTACGTTGACAAGCGATAGTTCTATTTCCATTAATCGTTATGTTACCTGGGGGGCCTATGCGTATCGATTGAGGCATATGTGACAGGATATGCTCTATTTTTCGTTTAAGATGATTTGTGTAAGTGTCTGTTCCGCGCTTGATCGGTTAAGGCCAATTTGCATTTGCGGATGATATAAAAGTCGTATCACGTCTCTGTCGATATCTGCATAGTCGTTTGTTGTTGTCCAGTCTTTCTGAAAAATACTATCATCGTATCGCTCTGAATCTTTAGCCAACCCTAATGACTGCGTTAGTTCTTCCCGGAGCAAATGTTTTTCCTCTGCAGGATTGGCACGATCGATATCAACATACATATTGCCTTTGTAAATACGTTCAGAGGAATCCCAATAAACACTAAAGAGTCCCCAATTGTCTACAGCTAGGCCTGCTTCAGACGGGTACTTTTTGCCATATTCGTCGGCGGGTCCAAGAAAGATATAGTAATTCATTTGTATCGAATCCGTGACGATACTTATAGAAAATCCATCGGTGGCCAGACCGTTGATTTCAGTGACGATGTTCTGAAGCTCACTCATTAATTCTGCAGTCTTTGTACCACCGACAAAAATTTTCATGTCATCTTCCCATTTGCGCGTGATTTCGGAGGCACCGCCAAATTCAAACCCTAAGGCGACTTCGCTAAAGTATTCAATTACACGCTCATCATAGGCTGTCAGCCCGACCTCCATTTTGGAATCTTCAGAACAACCAGCGATAAGCGTTACTACAACACAAAATTGTAAGGACTTCTTCATCATTTCGTAAGTGTCAAACTGCTGGTTTGCACAACTTAATAAAATCTGAGCTCAATGAAAAACAAGGATTTCACCGCTTAAAGAGAATTCCTTAGCTACAAGGAATTCCGGCGCTGCCGCGAAAATATTCCTCCTACCTTTCCTAATCATCACAAGAACGGCCGCACTATATTTCAAGTGGGTCAGGATTAAAAATGAAGATTCAAAGAAGAAGTGCAGTCTCTATAGGCTTTTACAGAAGCTTGCTCGGCACGCTGTTGATTATGTTGTGTAGTCTTGCCACTGCAGCGCAGTCTTCTTTGGTTAAGGGTAAAATTTTGGATTCGCTTTCATCGGCACCCGTAAGTTTTGCAACAATACGTGTTTTTTCAAGCGCCGAAAGTAAGCTAGTGAATGGTGACATCTCTCATGATGCAGGAGATTTTTCCATAGAGGTCCCGTTCGGCAAGTATTATGTCGAGATCGACTTCATGGGTTATAAATCAAAAAAGTCGGATCATTTTACATTGTCCGAAAGAAATCCAATTCATGACTTAGGCACCATTAGATTAACCACATCCGTGAGCACATTAGACGAGGTGGTTATTCAGGCCGAAAAAAGCACAATGGAATTGGCGCTGGACAAAAAAATTTTTAATGTTGGACAGGACCTGGCCAACGCCGGTGGTACTGCTAATGATATTTTAATGAATATCCCCTCAGTTTCCGTTGACCCGGAAGGTACGGTGAAACTTAGAGGTAGTGATAATGTTAGAATTCTGATTGACGGTAAGCCTTCAGGATTGGTAAGTTTCAAGGGAGGGAGCGGATTACAACAGCTGCAAGCGAGCATGATCGAACGTGTTGAAGTGATCACGAATCCTTCTGCGCGGTATGAGGCCGAGGGCATGGCGGGCATAATAAACATTGTGTTGAAGAAAGAGAGGAATCAGGGATTCAATGGCTCATTTGAAGTTATAATGGGTCACCCCACCAATTTAGGAGGGGCTGCCAATCTGAATTACCGCCATAAAAGAATAAATTTTTTCATCAATTACAGCATCGCTTTTCGGGAACAACCAGGAGATGGAAAATTGTATCAGGAAGTATATGATATGGATACGACGTCCAATGGGTCGATCCAAGATATATATCGCGGTGATACAACGTTCATATTGAAGCAGAACACAAACGGCCTGATAACAGGCTTCAATACCAATATCCGGGGAGGATTGGATTACTACTTCAATGAAAAAAATATCCTCACTGTCTCATATCTGTATCGCAGGAGCAACGCGTCAAGGATTACCAACATCAGATACGAGGATTATCTTTTTGACCCTTCGAATATGACAGGTTTTACCAAGCGGAGGCAGGATGAAGATGAAATTGAGCCAAATTCTGAATACTCTCTGATATACAAGAAATCCTATGAACAAAAAGGGCATGAATTAACCGCAGAAGTGAAATTTCTTGATAACTGGGAAAGTTCTGACCAATGGTTTACCCAAAATACGTACACCTCCGATGGCACGGAGACAGGCTCGACACTTGAACAGTCCTTAAACGATGAGTTTGAGAAGCAATGGCTTTTCCAGGTGGACTATATTAAGCCAATTGGAAAGGAGGGAAAATTTGAAACTGGTGCGCGCGCAAGTTTTCGCGACATGGTCAATGACTTTGTTGTTACGCGTGTGAGCAATGAGGGAGAGTACGAACCATTACCCGACCTGGATTTGGACAATGTTTTTGTTTATGACGAGAATATTCATGCCGTTTATGGCATTCTTGGAAACAAGACAAAAAAATTGTCGTACCAGGCAGGAATTCGTGCCGAATGGACGGATGTAAAAACCACACTAAAGGAGACTCCGGAAAAGGTAAACCCACGAAAATATGCAAATATTTTCCCAAGCGCTCACGTGACCCTGGACTTGCCTAAAGAGAATGCCATCCAAGTGAGTTATAGCCGGAGAGTTAGGCGACCCTTTTACAACGACTTAAGCCCGTTTATGACATTTTCCGATAGTCGCAATTATTTCAGCGGAAATCCTGACCTAAACCCAGAATTCAGCAATGTTTATGAGTTGGGTCACATTAAATACTTTGAGAAGGGCTCTTTATCCTCTTCGATTTATTACCGTGATACCGAAGATAAGATCGATCGGATCAGGACGGTTAATGATGAAGGCAACTCCGTGACCCTTCCACAAAATCTGTTATCGGAAAAAGCTATGGGCGTTGAAGTTAGCAGTACTTATGCCTTCACGTCCTGGTGGAAATTTGATTTTAACTTCAATTACTTCCATGCAGAGATCGACGGAAGCAATATCGTAGAAACATACAAAGCAACAACTTATAGCTGGTTCACAAGACAAACCTCTCGGTTCACATTACCCAAGAGCCTCGATATTCAGGTCCGCGGCAATTATGAAGCGCCCCAAAATACAGCGCAAGGCAAGCGGAAAGCACTCTATTACATGGATCTCTCGATGAGCAAGGATGTCTTGAGTGGTCGAGGAACTATTACTCTAAATGTGCTGGATGTATTCAATACGAGACGGGTACGCGCAATTTCTGAAGGAATCAATTTTTATACAGATTCAAACTTCCAGGCCAGGAGAAGGCAAATCAATCTTACTTTCAATTATCGGATCAAGCAGGCCAAGCAAGCGAAGAAGGCGACCCTAGAGGAATAAGTGCTAGAGATTGTTGTAATACGCTGATAGTTTTTTCAAATCTTCCGCGCTTCTTGTCGACAGTTTTTCTTTTTTAGCGTAGCTGGATAATTCCTCACGTTTGTCGGGCAGACTTTCGATCAGATTCTTAAGAGAGCCAACTTTAGTTACGTCACCATCGCCAATTTTGTAGTAATAAACATCCTGGACTCTGGTGAATTTAGCAGGCGTAGCCGATGACTCAAGTGCCTTAGCTTCCTGACGTTCTGTAAAGCGAACCACTTTTTTTGAAAGCAATATCATCTTCCCGCTGTCAAGCCTGGTCAAATATCCGTACGCCATTTTACCTCTCACGTCATGCTTTTCAACAACGTACGTTTCTTCGCCCAAAATTACTTTCGTTACGCGAGGTTCCGGATACAACGCATAGATGTTGTTGTTTTGCTGGAACTCCATGTGGTCATTAAAAATATTGTATCGCAGGGGAATTGCACCATACTTTTTGTTGGAGCTGTATACCGTTCCCGTTACGAATTGTTCATTTAAGAATGGAGATCCTTCAAATTCTGTCACGCTGTGATCGGTTTTTTTCGACATTTCGATTAGCATATGATCCTTGAGATCCTTGCCCGTCATATCCTGGCTGGAAGCAGACAGTGTAAAGGCGAAGAGTATTGTTAAAGAGAGGATGTATTTGAAGGACATAGGCAAACGGTTTATGCAATAATGGAAGAAAAAACCCAACTGTCTAACTATTCATTTCATTAACGGAAATAAAAAGGTAGGAGTTGCGTATGGTTTGTTTCGCCTTTGGTAACTCATCGAAAGCAATATATCTAATGGACCAGTAGCTTTTTGCTGATAACCTTCCGTGAATCTGCAACCTTCAGAATATAAACGCCCGATCCCAATATTCCATTGCAGTCAAACATTACCGTGTCTTCATCTAGTCGCCGTTCGTGGATCAGCTTCCCTTGCAAATCATAAATGGATGCTATCGAATTCGGATCAAATCCCAAGAATGACACTGTCATCTTATCCTTGATGGGAAGGGGATAGATTGTTACGCTAACGCCGGCCGGTGCGTCATCCTCAACAGATACGATGGGGATGGGACTATACATGTCAGGCGCTTCATCCCCAAAAAGCACGTATGGGGACTCCTTAAAGTCAACAAAATTTTGCTTCGCTTCCGGCGTGCTGTTACTATACGGTACATATGGGAATGACCAGCTAGCATTGATCCATGTCAGCACCCAGGCGATTTTTTTAGCTTTTTGTGCAGGATCGTCAAGAATGGCCGGTAATATGGTGTGCTTCCAGTAAGCGCTTCGCGCGTTGTCACCTGCCGTCGTTCCTTCATCCAAACGATACCCCGTTTCTGAAAAAACTGCCACTTTGCTATTTGCCTCAGCATGGTCAACAATCATAGCGAGCTCGCTGCGTACGGTCATTGCGTTGGCCTCATAGGCATCAACACCAAGCACATCGACATAGTCATCACCGGGATAGTAATTGAAGTTAACAGGTGCATTAGGAGACCAGCAAAATAGCACCGTGTTTGTCCTCTCTTTTATATAAGTAACCAGCATCCTGTACAGCTCAATGAAATTAGCTGGCGTCGTGGCCTGACTTCCCCACCAAAACCAACTACCATTCATTTCATGTAGGGGCCGGAAAATGATAGGGATCCTCTCGGTATCAACAATTAATTCGTTATTAATAATATCGATCACCTTGTCAACTTCACCCAGATACCATGTTCTGTCGCCGTTCAGATCGTTTACAATATTGTTCACAAGATCTTTGCTGGCAGCTTGATATTCATATGTGGTAGTTCCGCGCCCGCTGAGATGCCAGTCAAACGTAATAACGTAACCTTGTTGGTAGGCCCACTTGACAGCTTCCATATGGTAGCTCCTTTCGGTGTCATCTTTTTCCAAATAATAGTGAAAGTCGGAACCTAGCACGGCAGGGTGTGAACCGGTGACGGATTTGCTATCAGAATATTCTTTTTCTCCGTGGGCGCTGCCGGAAGTGTATCGGAACGAGTTGAAAAACTCTTGTCCAAAGAGAAATTGACTGCTGTTTTGCACGTGCTTGAGGTTGTCGTACAGCACCATTGTCTTTTCCGTTACGTCGGCGTCTACCTGCGCGTCCGCTACACGCGGCAGAAGAATCAGTACTATGAACAGCAAACAAATTTCACGGTGAATGGGCTTCTCCATATGCAGGATTGTCAGCGGAGTTATCTACATAGTAATATCCGAATTTTCCTTTTGATCTTGGGCATAAAAAAAGCCCGTTGGTAGCGGGCTTCTTTCTTCCTCCGTAATTTTTCTACTAGCTTCCACATGCCTCGCACGCATCAGGATTATCTAGCGAGCAGGTCATGTCAGCTCGTTTTTGATCATATTCGTCGTCAACTCGTTCGTAGGGTATAGCCTGCTGATTTTCAGCAACACTATATGCGACCATAGGATCATCTACAATTTCAACTGGGGTAGAAGGAGTGGCTGCAAGAGTAGGTTGCGCCATCGCCGTCTTATCCAAGGTAAATTTGATAGCATCTGCGGCAGCAGTCGAGCGCAGATAATACATGCCTGTCTTCAGTCCTTTTTTCCAAGCATAGAAGTGCATGGACGTGAGTTTGCCAAAATTTGGATTCGTGAGGTGGATATTCAAACTCTGTGATTGGCAAATGTATGCACCGCGATCTGCGGACATATCGATGATGGATTTTTGCGAAATTTCCCAAACAGTTCTGTATATATCCTTGATATTTTGTGGGATTTCGGCAATAGGCTGAACCGAGCCATTCGTTGCAATCAACTTCTGACGCATGTTTTCGCTCCACAAACCAAGGTTCATCAAATCCTTCATCAGATGTTTATTGGCGATAATGAATTCGCCAGATAGGGTTCGGCGCGTATAAATATTAGATGTGTAAGGCTCAAAGCATTCATTGTTCCCTAGAATCTGAGAAGTGGAAGCTGTCGGCATCGGAGCCAGCAATAGAGAATTGCGAACACCAATTTGTTTTACATCGCGCTTCAATTGATCCCAATTCCAACGGCCGCTCTTGGGCGTAACATTCCACATGTCGAATTGGAAGATTCCTTTCGATACAGGGGAGCCTTTGAATGTTTCATACGGACCATGCTGCTTGGCTAGTTCCATAGAGGCCTCCATTGCACCGAAATATATCGTTTCAAAGATGTCTTCATTGAGTCGGCGAGCTTCTGGCGAGTCAAAGGGCATTCTAAGCATGATAAACGCATCTGCCAATCCTTGGATACCAATGCCTATTGGGCGATGTCTTAAATTCGAGTTACGCGCCTCAGCAACGGGGTAGTAATTAATGTCAATTACTTTATTGAGGTTGCGGGTGGTTACTTTTGTAATTTCATATAATTTTTGATGGTCGAACTTTCCTTCATTCGTGATGAATTTCGGTAGGGCTATGGATGCCAGGTTGCAGACTGCAACTTCATCGGGCGAAGTGTACTCGACTATTTCCGTGCACAGGTTGCTCGATTTGATTGTACCGAGATTCTTTTGGTTCGACTTTCTGTTTGCAGCATCCTTGTAAAGAATATAAGGCGTTCCGGTTTCAATCTGGGATTCAAGGATTTCGAACCATAGATCCTGAGCCTTTATTTGTTTGCGGAATTTATTTTCGCGCTCATATTTTTCATAAAGACGTTCAAAATCATCACCCCAGACCTCGGCAAGACCGGGCGCTTCATTTGGACAGAACAGTGACCACATTTCATTGCTCTCCACGCGTTTCATGAACAGGTCAGGGATCCACAATGCAAAAAACAAGTCTCTCGCTCTCATTTCTTCTTTGCCATGATTCTTTTTCAGATCGAGAAAATCGAAGATATCAGAGTGCCACGGTTCAAGATATATAGCAAAACTTCCTTTTCGTTTACCTCCTCCCTGATCCACATAACGGGCTGTCATATCGAAGTTCCGCAGCATAGGTACAATCCCGTTGGATGTTCCACCGGTCCCTTTGATATAGGACCCCTTTGCGCGGATATTATGGATGCTGAGCCCGATACCGCCTGCCGACTGCGAAATTTTGGCGCATTGCTTTAATGTATCGTAGATACCATCAATGCTGTCATCCTTCATGGTCAACAGAAAACAGGAAGACAATTGTGGTTTAGGAGTACCAGCATTGAACAGTGTTGGCGTCGCATGGGTAAACCATTTTTCGGATAAGAGATTGTACGTTTCTATCGCTGCCGGTATATCGCTGCCATGTATCCCTACAGCTACACGCATAAGCAAATGCTGCGGACGTTCGATAACCTTGCCATCGATTTTCATCAAATAAGAACGCTCCAGCGTCTTGAAGCCGAAATAGTCATAACTGAAATCCCGGTCGTATATGATGGCTTCATCAAGTTCGGCTGCGTGTTCTTTGATTACCTTATATGTTTCTTTGGAAATCAGAGGCGCATTTTGTCCGTTCTTCGGATCCACGTATGTATAGAGCCGTTTCATCGTATTCGAAAACGACTTACTGGTAACTTTATGCAAATTAGACACTGCAATGCGTGCTGCAAGCTTGGCAAAGTCAGGATGTTTTGTTGTTAGCGTTGCAGCTATTTCTGCAGCCAGGTTATCTAGCTCCTGCGTTGACACACCATCATAGAGGCCATTGATCACCTTCATGGCCACTTCTACAGGATTGACGAACTTTGGATCTAATCCATAACAGAGTTTTTCAATTCGTGCGGTGATCTTATCAAACTTAACAGTTTCTCTGCGTCCGTCACGTTTTAATACTAGCATCTTAGAAAATGGGGGTTGTTGTGAGAAAGTTTAAAAAGTGATTTAATGTAATTAAAAATCTTCGTTCAGTGAAAATTTAGCTGTAGTTTCTTTTTCGGTGCTTTTCATCACACCAGCCTTCTGATACTCAGCGACACGCTTTTCGAAGAAATTTGTTTTCCCGCGCAACGATATCATATCCATAAAATCAAATGGATTGGTAGCGTTATAAATCTTTTTTCCAACCAGTTCATTCAAAAGACGATCGGCTACAAACTCGATGTACTGTCTCATTTGAACAGCATTCATCCCAATAAGGTTTACCGGAAGTGCATCTGTCACAAACTCTTTTTCAATTTCTACGGCATCCTTGATGATATCTATTACGGTCTGCTCGGGTAATTTATTTACGACGTGGCTGGTATAAAGGTGACATGCAAAATCACAATGCAATCCTTCATCCCTGGAGATCAATTCATTCGAAAAACTCAGACCTGGCATCAGGCCCCGCTTCTTTAACCAGAAGATAGAACAGAATGACCCCGAAAAGAAAATTCCCTCCACTGCGGCAAAGGCGATGAGCCGCTCCTGAAAGCTTCCCTGGCTGATCCAACGGAGTGCCCACTCCGCTTTCTTTCTGACACAGTCCATCGTTTCGATAGCGTGAAATAGTTTATCTTTTTCCTTTGGATCCTTCACATAAGTGTCGATCAAAAGGGAATACGTTTCCGAATGGATGTTTTCAATTGCGATCTGGAAGCCATAAAAGAATTTTGCTTCAGTATACTGTACTTCAGAAATAAAATGCTCAGCCAGGTTCTCATTTACGATCCCGTCGCTTGCGGCAAAGAAGGCCAGGACATGGGTGACAAAGTGCCGTTCACCATCGTTCAGATTCATCCAATCCCTTAAGTCCTGACTTAAATCGATTTCCTCAGCCGTCCAAAAGCTGGCTTCAGCCTGTTTATAAAATTTCCAAATGTCGTGTTGACGAATGGGAAAGAGGACAAAACGATCCTTGTTTTCCTTCAAAATGGGTTCTTCAACTATTACCTGGCTCATTGCTGTGGGTTTGAGGGTTTAACCAAAAATATTAAAGGGGTACCAGCCTCGGCTGACACCCGATTATTCCTACGTAGTAAAATTTTGTTTGGTGATACTGAATGATAACCTATCCGTATCAAGTGTACAAATGAAGTAGAATGAATCTAAAAATCAAAACCGCGTTTTTGACCCAAATATAACGATTGTGGATAACTTGTGAATAGTTTGTGGAAAGATAAGTTCCTGTAAAATAGTCGCTTAATCCATGGTCGTTCGCATTTTCTTTTAAATTGAATGGGTTGTAAAAGATTTTGAATTTTTTTTTTGACCTATTCTGAGCTTTTATTTCAAGATATTTAAGGCTCATTTACTATTTCATCATTCTTTTTTTACCTTTGCAGTCCAATTTTCAAAAGCTATGTACGCAATAGTCGAGATCGCAGGCAAGCAGTTCAAAGTGGCAAAGGACCAATACATATACGCTCCCAAGTTAGAGGGCGACGTGGGAACGGCTGTAAGTTTTGATAAGGTGCTTCTTGTTGACAATGAGGGCACCATCGATATCGGCGCTCCTCTGCTGAGCGGGGCAACGGTATCCGGAAAAATACTGGAGCACGTGAAAGGCGACAAGGTGATCGTTTTTAAAAAGAAACGCAGAAAGGGTTATGTGGTAAAAAATGGCCACCGACAGCAATTCACTAAGGTACAGATCGAAAACATCGGATAATCAACGTTTAACGGATACTCAACATGGCACATAAAAAGGGTGAAGGTAAAGTAAAGAATGGTCGTGAGTCGGAAAGCAAACGGTTAGGTATAAAGGTTTATGGCGGTCAAAAAGTAGTGGCCGGAAATATCATCGTTCGCCAGCGCGGCACAAAGCATCATCCGGGTAAGAATGTAGGTATTGGTAAGGATCATACCTTATTTGCACTTACCAACGGAATTGTCGTTTTCAAAAAGAAGAGAGAGGATAAGTCTTTTGTTTCGGTAGAACCGGTCGCAGAAGCATAACCTAATAATATTTTAGACCAAAGCCGACTCAGATATGGGGCGGCTTTTTTTTTATCACGATCGTTTGAATTAACAAGACGGAGATTAACCTTTTCTAATTTTAAGTATGCAAAGTTCGCTTTTCGTTCAGGCAGCAAGTGGAAAAGCTACGAGCCGCACCCCGGTTTGGCTAATGCGCCAGGCCGGCAGGATCTTACCCGAGTACCGGAAGGTAAGGGAAAAGGCCAAAGACTTTAAAAAACTGGTAAAAACGCCTGAACTCGCTGCTGAAGTTACCCTCCAGCCCGTCAGAATTCTGGAAGTTGATGCCGCTATTATTTTCTCTGACATCTTGGTGATCCCGGAGGCGATGGGCCTTAACTATGAAATGGAAGAAAACAAAGGCCCAGTTTTTCCAAAAAAAATAACCAGTGTAAACGACCTTCGGGGTCTCCACATTGCCTCTCCTGAAGAATTGCAATATGTCCTCGACGCTATATCGCTTACCAAGAAAGAATTGAACGGAGCGGTCCCTTTGATTGGCTTTGCAGGCGCACCATGGACTATTTTCTCCTACATGATCGAAGGGAGGGGAAGCAAAACTTTCAGCGCAGCAAAAAAAATGCTGTACACGCAACCTGCTTTTTCACACCAACTGCTTGACATGATCACAGAGAGCACCATTCATTACCTGAAAGCTCAGATCCGCGCCGGCGCCGATGTGATTCAGATCTTTGATTCATGGGCGGGTATACTCGCTCCTCATCAGTATAAGGAATTCTCTTTGAAATATATTTCTAAAATTTGTGATGCCATCCCGGAGTGCCCGAAGATCGTTTTTGCCAAGGGCGCATTTTTCGCAAGGGCCGAAATGAATACTATGAACTGCGAGGTCGTCGGGCTCGACTGGAATATGGGCATAGCAGAATCAAGAGCGCTCCTTCCCGACAAGGTCCTGCAAGGGAATCTGGATCCATGTGCATTATACGGATCCCGCGAAGATGTCAAAAGAGAAACCAAAAAGATGTTAGACGCTTTCGGTCCATCTAAACACATAGCCAACCTGGGTCATGGGTTGTACCCGGACACAGAGGTTGACAAAGTCAAATGCTTTATCGAAACGGTGAAGGAGCATAATAAGCTGAAAGCATAAAGCAAAAAGCTTAAAGCTAATTGGTGCGGCTGACAGCGATTGCGAAAAAATCAGATTTTCAATCTTGAAATCAAGACGACTACCAACACATCTGGAAGACGGCTGGCATTATGCTTTAAGCTTTGAGCTTTAAGCTTTTTCAATTCTGGAGCATCCTCAGGAGCGTAGCGAGTCGGCTTTTCAGGTTCCTCCGGTCTATAATAAAATCGAGGAACCCATGTTCTAATACGAATTCCGCGCTTTGAAAACCTTTTGGCAGATCTTTTCCAATTGTCTCGCGAATTACACGCGGGCCGGCAAAGCCGATCAGCGAGTTAGGCTCAGCAATGTTAAAATCACCGAGCATAGCGTACGAGGCTGTTACACCACCCGTTGTAGGATCAGTCAGCAGGGAAATGTATGGAACTTTGGCAATATCCATTTGGGCAATCTTAGCAGAAGTCTTTGCCATTTGCATAAGGCTAAGGCCAGCCTCCATCATGCGAGCGCCGCCCGATCGGGAGATCATTAAAAACGGAATTTTATTCTTTATGCTGTGGTCCATGGCGCGCGAAATTTTTTCGCCCACAACCGAACCCATTGAACCCCCTATAAAACTAAAATCCATGCAGGCAATGGTGATATCGATTCCATTTAACTTGCCGTATGCAGTCCGGACCGCATCCTTTAACTGAGACTTCTCCTGAGTCTCTTTTATTCGCTTGGGATATGGTTTCGTGTCCTTGAATTTCAAAGGATCCGCCGACTCCATATTAGCATCCATCTCTGTGAATTTGTTGTCATCAAAGAGGACTTCGAAATATTCTTCAGAACCGATACGAACGTGATAGTCCTCGTCGGGAACGACGTAAGCATTGTTCTTCAATTCCCGCGTATGAACAATTTTTCCGGCAGGTGATTTAAACCAAAGGCCATCGGGAACTTCACGTTTAGCTTCCGTTGGTGTTAAGATCCCCTTATCGCTGCGTTTGAACCATGACATAATAGTATAAGACTTTGATAATAATAAAGACGATATGCATCTGTTTACCGACTCTCCTTTGTTTAAGCTAGCCCAATGGACTTATCAAGATAAACATCTTGAATAGCATTGAGTATTTCCATCCCTTCCTTCATCGGACGTTGGAAGGATTTGCGCCCTGAAATCAATCCCATACCGCCCGCACGCTTATTAATTACAGCTGTGCGAACAGCATCTGCGAGATCGCTGGCTCCCTTAGATTCACCACCAGAGCTTATCAAACCTGCACGCCCCATGTAACAATTCGCAACCTGGTAGCGACAGAGATCGATGGGATGGTCGGATGTTAGTTCGGTATAAATTCGTTCGTCCAGTTTCCCATAGCTGCTTCCGCCGGTGTTCAGTGCCTTATAGCCGCCGTTATTCTCTGCAAGTTTTTGCTTGATGATGTCGGCCTGAATTGTAACTCCGAGGTGATTCGCCTGTCCGGTTAAATCGGCAGAAACATGATAGTCGACTCCATCCTTTTTAAAGGCGTTGTTTCGGGTATAACACCATAGAATTGTAGCCATACCCAAATTATGAGCGTGTTCGAAAGCTTGCGCGACTTCTATAATTTGACGGGTAGCCTGATCCGATCCAAAATAAATGGTTGCTCCAATGGCGACCGCTCCAAGGTTCCAGGCATCTCTTACAGATCCGAACATGATCTGGTCATGTTTATTTGGATATGTAAGCAGCTCGTTATGGTTGACTTTCACAATAAACGGGATCTTGTGAGCATACTTCCTGGACATCATCGCTAGGGTGCCAAAGGTGGTCGCTACCCCGTTACAGCCACCCTCAATAGCCAGTTTGACAATGTTCTCCGGATCAAAATAGGCGGGATTCTTAGCAAAGGAGGCCCCTGCGCTGTGTTCGATACCCTGGTCTATTGGCAGTATGGAAACGTAGCCCGTGCCTCCAAGGCGGCCGGTTCCGTACAGGATCTGGAGACTACGCAGAACTTGTGTGTTCCGATTAGTTTGAGCAAAGATCCTGTCAACAAAGTCGGGACCGGGGATATGCAGGCGTTCCCTTGAAATGGTTTTGCTTTGATGCTTCAACAGGAAATCTGCGTCCTTACCTAACAGATCATTGATATTTCTTGCCATTAGTCCGCGGCGGATTTTTTAAAACGAGGACAAAGTTATTAATTATTTCACAGGATGCTAACAGTCGCTTGGTTGGCCATTAAATGGGCCCGTCGGGCCATTTTGCCTTCCTCAGAGGGTCATAAAATCAAAAAGCCATCCCGGTTAGAATGGCTTTTTGACATCTATTTTGGAACTTAAACTTTCTCCCTTATACGTGCGGCTTTTCCTTGTCTTCCCTTCAGATAATACAGCTTGGCTCTTCGCACCCGGCCTTCTTTCACCAGCTCAATCTTGTCAATGGTCGGAGAAACCAGCGGGAAGATGCGCTCCACCCCTACTCCATTGGAGATCTTTCTGACAGTAAAGCTTTCGCCATTGGTACCACGGCTCTTGCGCTGGATGACAGTCCCCTGAAATTGCTGAATCCGCTCCTTGTTTCCTTCTTTAATCTTAACGTGAACGTTAATTGTATCTCCCGGTTTGAAGGCAGGGAATTTCTCCCGAACCTTAGCGTACTCTTGCTCAACTAGTTTAATCAGATCGGCCATAACTCGATGGTTTGAAAATTGGACTGCAAAGGTAGGGAAAGAATTGAATTTTTCAATGAATTGAGGAGGTTTGAAAAAATGGTCTAGGACAGCAGGTCAGGCCTGCTTTTTCGGGTTCTTTCCAGGGCTTTTTCATGCTTCCATTCTTCGATCTTCGCCTGGTGTCCGGATAAGAGGACAGCAGGTACCTCCCAGCCTTTGTATACGGCCGGGCGCGTATAGACCGGAGGCGCAATCAAATTATCCTGGAAGGAATCAGTAAGTGCTGACGTTTCATCCGATAGCACTCCAGGTACAAGTCTGATAACAGCATCAGCGAGCACCGCCGCTGCCAGCTCACCTCCGGAGAGCACATAATCTCCGATGCTGATTTCGCGCGTTACAAGATGCTCACGTACGCGTTCATCTACCCCTTTATAATGGCCGCAGAGGAGTATCAGATTCTTCTTCAGGCTTATTTCATTGGCCATCGATTGTGTCAGGCGTGTTCCATCCGGACTCATATATATTATATCATCATACGATCTCTGGGATTTGAGATCCTCCAGGCACCGGTCGATGGGTTCAATCATCATTACCATTCCGGCACCTCCTCCGAAAGCATAGTCATCAACAGATTTATGTTTGTCAGTAGAATAAATCCTAAGGTCAATGATGTTCACGGTGACTAGTCCTTTTTTTTGCGCACGTTTCAAGATCGAATCCGAAAAAGGGCTTTCGAGGAGTTTTGGGAGGCAGGTTATGATGTCGATGTGCATAGTTACGGTT
>JAICGJ010000042.1 GCA_025923195.1 Chryseolinea sp. | reverse complement strand
TTTGAAAGGGATGATTCGGGATCCTTAACTTATTTAGATTCTTTTGAATCGGGATTATTCTGCCAATCATTAAGGTGATTATGCTTGGTTCGTTATTGTCCGAAAGGAAAGTGCCTCCATTTGTGTTATAATCTTATATAGGTAGCTGTGTGTATTAATCTACGTGCTCACGGCAATCTGAAATTGACAGGACGTGTTGTTTGATTGTAAGCACCCGTTGCCGCAGAAGCAGATGCCCTCTTTTCATTGGTGCTTTGGACGCAATCACCTGCGGAAGGTTAATTGCCTACTTTAAAAGATATTCCTTCAACAATTCAAAAGGCGAAGGCAACTCCTTACTGAAAAATTTTCCCTGCCAACCGGGAAGGAGCTTATCGATAATCAGGAAAAGCGCAAGGCCTTCTTCCTGTGACCACGAGTTACCATATTGCATCAAAAAGAATAGTGTCTGCTTTGGTGTTTGACCTGGAGCATATTTCAGTGTTGCCTTGTATTGCGCCCACATCGCAGACCCCTCGAGTGCGAGAAAAATATCATCGAGTTTTTTGTACCCTTCATTTTCCTTAGCGAAGAATGTACGCTGCCGTTCTGCAGCAAGGTCCAGTGCGATCTTTAACTCCTCTTTACAAGAGTCGAGGTTGTCGGTCATCGCGGCATTCCACAGATGCGTCTTTTCCTTAAAAAACAATGCTTTGTATGCTTCATTGTTTTCAAATGTTCTTTCGATACTGTTGTCATCAATGCTCTCCGGCAGTTTATATTTCTTTTGTGCATCAAGGATCTGTGAAACTGCGAATGGCAGTTGCCGCGTGTGGGTAAGTTCATGGATGATTAACCCTGTCAGGAGCAGGTCGAGAAAAAAAGCCTGATCGGGGGGCGCAAGGGTATGGAAATATGCGGGAACAGGAGAAATGAAAAAGGTTTTCTTATTATCGCTCATGGGCATAGTGGCCACGCTGCGGGTCTTTACATTAATCGGCTCGCGTTCAGGGACCCAAAGCTTTTCATCGTGATTCACGCGAAACAACGAATAGTCTATACCTGCAAAACGTATTGACGAGGCGAGTTTTTTATGTGCGGGTAGCAGCGCTACTTCGGGGTTGATATGCCAGGCATTTACGCTGTCATAAAAAATGATCCAGGGCAGCGTGCCCGGCTCAATGTGCAATTCGTTCCGGCAGGAATATTCCCAATCATCTGCTGTTTTTTGCATAGATAACAGATCTTGTCCGGCCAAGGTAGCGGGCAGGATTAAAAAGCAAACGAACAGAAACGGAGACTTACAACGTGACATCGGGTTCTTCAAGGTAGCTCAATATAAGACGAAAAATTTAGTAGCGATCCAAATGCAAAAAAAATGCAAGGGAATGCCTTGGCTGACTAAAAAGTCGAGTTGTAATTTCTCTCATAAATTTTATTTGATGCACCTTAGCGGTTTCTTTATGTCTTCCGCGTCTTTGTGTCCCTGAACACCTCATTTTGCCACGGAGGTAACGGGACACAAAGAAATCACGAAGTAGAATGCGTATAAAATTTGGGTGTAATTTTTAGAGTAAGTCTTTTTAGTCAGCCCCCAAATTCGCCTTGACTAAAAATACGCTGGAAGATAGGCGCGCGACGGCGGCATGGTTGGATATCCGCACCTTTGGGATCAAAGATGAATGCACTGAGCGGATCTCCATAGCTATTAAAATAAGAGGAATACTGTCCGGCTTTGTGTTCTTGTTGACCCACCTTTCCGCAGCGCATCGGCGCATCAATACCTTGTGGTATACTTTCATTTTCGTATATTATAACATGGAATTTCTTGCTGCGATAATTGAGGTCGCAATTCATAAGATTGTTAGGCTCTTTTTTCCAAAAGAGGATTGGGAGCCAAGAGAGGAACGACGCGAAAAGTTATCAGATAAAGAAAAACCGGACCGGCAAGGTCACAGCTTTGAGAAATGAAAATAGAAAATTTTACTGCGCTGGCATTTTTGGTTACTGGCGTTGTTGACTTTGCAGACCACTCCGTTCACTGTCCATTCGCGTTCCAGATGTCATACGTTGTCAACCATGATCCGTCATCCTGACGCTGAAGGATGTTGATGTACTTTGCCGTTGATAGAACCGTGTCACCCCCGCTATGGGGAACGAGTTTCACCTTTGCATAACCTACACCATAGGCAATGTCGACCGAAACCTTAATTTCCTCGTAGCCGCTCTCTAGAAAGGTCCTGTATTGATCAAAAATGCTCTGATAATATGTGCGCACTGCTTCCCGTCCCTTCATGGATCTCATATCTGGAGGCATCAGAATACCGTTTTCAGCAAATGCTTCGGCTATAACGTCGGCATTCCCGTCGTTGAACGCTTTCGCGCGTACTGCACTGAGCCGCTTGATCTCAGAAATTTCGCTGGCAACATCCTGTGCGCCCCGGTTATCGGAGCAAGACCAGAAGACTGTCAGGAGCATCACCATGATTACAAATAGTTTGTGCATAGACATATGAATCCACTATTAATATTCTTGACGAAACCTAAATATACGCCAGGTGGCCTATAATTTATTTATTTGGAATGAGTGTTTTCGTCGTACTAGTTTCTAAATTTCAAATTCGGTCACCTTTTCGAGGGCTTGACATCTAACACGTTTCACAAAGAGCGAAGGAAATGTTAGGCAATGATGTTAATAACAAACAAGAATCAAATAACATGAAAGCAGAGATCAATACAAAAGATATCCAGGTTGGCATCGTAGGACTCGGTTTGATGGGATGCAGCATAGCAACTTGCCTGCTCATGGCAAATCATCCTGTGGTCGCTGTCGCTCCGCTGCCTGCAGATCTGGATCATGCTCTGGACCGCATACAGGAACACTTACAAGGAGCATATCACGAAGGCCTTACTAACCATGTGCCGAAGTACTATTTGTCGAATCTTATTATTACCGATGACTATAAAAAACTTGCAGACTGTCGATTGGTACTGGAGTGTATCATTGAGAACCTGGATATAAAAAAAGACGTATACAAAAAAATCGAAGAGGTCGTTTCCAGAGAGGCCCTGCTGACGAGCAATACATCTGCCATACCGATAAGCGTGTTGCAAAAAAATACCCGGCATCCAGAAAGGTTCTTTGGTTTGCACTGGCTTGAACCTTCTCATACCACAAGATTTCTTGAAATAATATGCGGCGAGATGAGTGAGAAGGAAAAAGGCAGATACCTTTATGACCTCGCTCACCATTGGCAAAAAGAACCGACCTTGTTGCTAAAAGATATCCGCGGTTTTATAACGAACCGGCTAATGTATGCCATGTATCGGGAGGCATTTAACCTGGTTGAAAATGGATACGCAAGTGTTGAAGACGTAGATCGCGCTTGCAGGAACAACGCGGGCTATTGGATGACATTAGTCGGCGTCTTCAGATGGATGGATCTGACGGGCGTGCCAGCTTATCATACTGTGATGAAGGATCTGTTTCCCACGCTTTCCAACAAGGTGGAAGTCCCAAAACTGATTGATGATATTGTAAAAGCAGGCGGAAAAGGTGTAGCTAATGGCAAAGGATTTTACGAGTATGAGCCGGAAGAATCAAAACTGTGGGAGGAAACCTTTGCCGAATTCACGTATGAGATCAGAAAACTAGCGTTGAAATATCCTGTGGATGTTGTGAAGAAAAGGTTGAAGGAAAAGAAGCAATAGATTACACGTGCGGACCTGTCACTCTTAAAAATTGGGTAGGGCAGATTTCGCCCCATTTATCGTTTATGATGGGCTGAACCTGGTTCCATTTTATGCCTGGCGATTTCCTCACTTGTAAGCGCTAAAAATCTTGCCGCATTATTATAGAAAATATCTTCCTTCTGTTCATTGGACAGAAAATCAGCCGAATTAACTGCGTCTATAGCATCATCGATGGACTCCACCCAAATCATTTGGTCCGTTCCAAACATAATTCTTTTACCAAATCCTGCATCCACCAAACCTTTCAAAAAATGGTGAAATTCTTTCCTGGGTAAAACCCAATCGATTACACCAATATCTACATACACTTGCGGATGTGCATACATGAGCGCCTTCATATCTTCCAAATAAGGCCACCCCGCATGCATTATGTAAAACTTCATTTTTGGATGCGATAACAGGATATCCTCAAATTGTAATGGTTTGCCTTGAAAAGCCCTTGTTTTGGGATACATAAAATAAGCACCACCGGGAGGACCTCCTGGAAACATATGGTATGCCAACGGTATGCCTAGCTCTTCAGCTAAATCAAAGTATTTTTCCATTCGATCGTCGGTGGGTAAAATTCCTTGATAAGAAGGCGCTACTTCGCCCAATATATGCAACCTCCCTTCTTTATATTTTTGTTTCAGTTCGTCTATTGACAATAGATGATTGTTTCCAATTACTACTTTCTCCGGAGCAAAATCATACCAAAGTTCCCCTTGAGATACCATAGCCTTGACAATGTTGTGCTCTTCAAACTTCGCAAAAGTTTCTTCTTTAAGTTTATCCATGCTTGTCGAAGCTGTGTACGTCTTACCTGTCATCGCAAGATTCATTTCCTGACCCAACATTTGACTAAATGAACTATGTTCATCAAATGCGTGAATATGCATGTCTATAATAGGGCCAGTATATGTCGAATCTTTTTGTTCACCCGAAATTTTGACTTTTTGATCACGCGGGCCACAAGAAATTATTGCCAAAATAATAAGTTCAAATACTAATGTTTGTGATTTCATGACTGAACACTTTTGTCAATAATCATTAGATGAATTTAATAAATATTTGAGGCAAAAGAACGGCAATTTCTAAAGTGTGCGTTAATGTACATCAGCAGGACAACGCGATGTTGAATTTGTTCTACTTCAGAGCGATCAATGATGGTATTGAATTGGTTGGCAAAGCAGGCTTTAGGCATTTGTCGGCTTAAACACAAATAGTTGTGTGGACGCCATCGAACGACTTAAAGTCAGTTGCATCAAAATTATCATTTAAAGTGACCCTTGCCTCGTTTGTTGTCATCAATTTTATGTTTGTTATCAATTTATCAAGAACGGAAGAAGATCCTTTACCGATGGATGCCGGTAACAGAAGGGTAATTCGGAACCAGAATCGCTGAATCTTTCTTAATCCTTTGACAGGCTTAAACCACTGGGCGAAAGCATGACATCGGCTTCAAAAAGTGATAGCTCATCAATTTCATTTCCGTCAAGCCAGCGTTTTACATAGTCATTGCATATTTTCCTGATAAGATGCAGAAAGAAAGTGAATACAAGCATTTGTTTCATCAAACGCCATTGGAACTTTGGGCTGGATAATTATGGAATATTTGTATAAAGTTGATCAGGTTTTACCTGATAGAACATCACCCCTTTACATTAGGATCACGTAAAACTTTTCGATATAACATTCCTGATTAATCTGCTTTTAAGGGCTGCATTAAAAACACCATTAAGAAGCCATTCACGGTTCATCAGTTGCTGGATGAAATGGTTTTTGCGGTGCCGCGACCAGAATTTCTGATACACCTGCGCGTCATACTGCGTCATAAAACCTGCGGAAAAATTATTTTCCTCAAAACATTTTTTTGCTTGCCATCCAGCATAACGTCCGGATACGATGGCCTGGCCTATGCCTTCACCGGACAAAGGATCAACGAGCGATGCAGCATCTCCGCATAACATAAAACGGTCACCGCTCATAGGAACCTTCCGGGATCCTAAAGGCAGACCAAATCCTTCGATCTTTTCGATGCGTTTTGCATTTTTAAAACGGTCACTGATGTATGGGATTTCTTCTACAACTTTTTGAAGGGAAGAGCGCAAATCCATCCTTCGCTTCGAGATCACAGCCGACAGAACGCCCAGACCGACATTCGCTAGGTTATTCTTAACAGGAAAGATCCAGAAGTATCCAGGCAAAAGATCTTTTACCAGATGGATCTCAAAGGTATGATCTTGGATATCGGATACGTTGCTGTAATACGCGCGTACCGCACCACAATGATGATTCGGGTCAGGTCTCGTACCGGTTATTTTTCTGTTCAGTACAGAATGAACACCGTCGCAGCCGATTACAAGTCTGCCTTTAAATTCAGTGTCGCCAGCCATGACAATCACCCCATCCCTGGTGATCCTTACATCACGAATGGTATGATTTAAAAAAAATGTAGTATTGGTTTGAGCGGAGGCCTTTTCAAAAAGAAAATTGTCCCAGTCAATCCTTCTGGAAATAAATCCGGTTTGGTTAAAGCGGAGGTCCAAGGCCTTTTGATTGGGAGCTACAAGGCGGCAGGTATTCACACTAACCTTCTCTGTAAAATCTTCCAGGCTTCTGGTCAACGAGCTGTTGATTGTAGCCAGCACTTTTGGTACATAGGCGGCTACAGCATCGCCACATGTCTTGTCTCGGGGAAAATTATTTTTTTCAAGAACTGCAACTTCTAAACCAGAATCGGCTAGCGCGAGAGCACAAGTGCTCCCCGCGGGGCCTGCTCCACAAATGATCACGTCAAACTCTCTTGCGCCGGTGTCAGACATATAACCCTGGATTCTAAAACGAAATTTAGCTATTGCGACCTATTATTTGACGAAAATAAAAGCAGGCTGAGACCTGCTGCGAAATTAGTAGCATCAAAAATCCAGGTTATCCCATGCCTCAGATTGGAGAAATGGTCGAGTCCCTGATTAGTAAGTTTCTCATTCGACGGGGCCAATTCGGGTAATCGAAGCGGCGGTTAACCCAACGGGTGAATATTAGGGCGGAGAATCAACTAATCTGGGATTCGATTCAAGCCTTTGGTCAAAAAGAAAAAAAATTGGATAACAGACTGGAGTCAGGCGGCTTTTCCCTGCTTGCCCTGCCAGCTTTGAAATATTTCCTGAAAGGTTGTCGCGAGGTCCTTAGTAATACCCCAGGAGGGGTAGTGACTTTTCATTTTCGAGAGATCCGATATATAACATATATGATCACCTGCACGGTTCTGATCAACGTATTCATAAATCATTTTCTTCCCGGAAATCGATGCTATGAGATCAAATGCCTCAAGAATGGAAATGGAATTATCCCTGCCTCCTCCGATATTGTATACTTCCCCTTTCCTGGGATTGTTTATAAATGTTTCAATAAATTTAACTACATCGTAAGAATGGATGTTGTCCCTTACCTGCTTTCCTTTGTAGCCAAAAATATTGTATTTCTTGCCCTCCACATTGCATTTGATAAGATAACTCAGAAACCCATGAAGCTCGACGCCCGAGTGATTGGGACCCGTTAAGCACCCGCCGCGAAGGCAGCAAGTATGAATTCCAAAATAACGTCCATACTCTTGAACATAAACATCGGCTGCCACTTTCGAAGCCCCGAACACAGAGTGCTTGGATTGGTCAATAGTAAACGTTTCTTTTATACCGTTATAGTAAGCTTCATCGGCATAATCCCATCGCGTATCTTTTTCAACCAAATTCAATGAGTTAGGCGCATCACCATATACCTTGTTGGTTGACATGTGGACAAAGATGATTTCTGGATTCGCTAGTCTGGTGGCTTCAAGTAGATTTAAGGTACCCACAGCGTTAACATCAAAATCATCGAAGGGCCGTGAAGCTGCCAGATCGTGGCTTGGCTGTGCAGCCGTGTGTACAATGGCATAGGGTTTTATATCCGCCACGGTCTTGATTACCTGGGCACGGTTTCGAATATCCAGCTCGATGTGGGAAAAATTCTTGTACTGGTTTTGAAGCCTTTTTTGATTCCAACGTGTATCTCCATTCGGTCCGAAAAAGTCTGCCCGCATGTTATTATCCACTCCATATACGTCCCACCCCCCCTTACAGTAATTTTCAACAACTTCACTTCCAATTAAACCGCTTGAACCAGTTACAATTATTTTTTTCATAGTTTCACTAAACTTTCGATTTTCTTTAAAACATTGCTCAGCACAAATTTTCTGTCAAATTGCCTGACAAAGCCCCAGGCATTTTCCTTCAACTTATTAAGATCTGAATTTTCTTGCAGAATTTGATTCATGCACCCTTTTAATTCGGCCAAATTACTAATCTGACCAACCAATGCCAAATCATTATTTTTCAAAACCCTATATAATTCAGACTCCTGATCCGCAGCAAGAAATATCAGTTTTTTACCCGCCATCAAGCCCAGGAGCTTGGAAGGAAAATAGATATCCTTCGGTATTTTCTTTTGCGAAATAAAAATGACATCCGCATCCGCCAGAAAGTTTTTATAGCCACGGGGATCCAGAAAAGGAAGGAACCTGAGATTATCCACCTTCTTTTCTGCGTGATAGTTCTTTAAATTGACTAGATCACCACCCTCGCCAATAATCAGGAAAACAAGATCATCCCAATCTTTAAAATGGACGGCGAGATCAATGAGGGTGCTTAATCCCTGTTTTTCACCAACGTTCCCCGCATACGCAACTATGGTCTTATTGTCCGGAATAGAAAATTGTTTTCTAAATTCTCCCTTTATACCAAGACCCGAAGCCTCATCGACATCGATCCAATTAGGCCAAAGATATATTTTGGATTCATCGACTCCCTTTTGTTTTAGAATGTTTACCATTCCGTCAGAAATGGAAGTCACCAGGTCGGCGCCCTTAAAGGAAGCCTTCTCAAGCTTGTGCATGAGCGGAACAATGGGAAGCCGACCAAGCAATCCGAGCGAATCTGCCGCTTCGACCTGAAAATCCTGGATATTAATAATCAGGCGTGCACCATAGACTTTCTTGAAAAACCAAGCCAGTACCCCTAACAAAACAGGAGTTATGAAAACGACCACTACATCCTGCCTGCCTGCCCGAAAAAAGTTGATGAAAGAGAAAAACAAAAAAGATATTTCCTGAAGAATCCGTTTAAACCCAGTTGGCTTTCTGGGAACATAAATGTACCCGCGGTAAATTTTGACATTCCTGTGATGATCAGTCCTGAATAATACACCTTTGTCCTCTTTTCTTTTTTTCCAAGATGGATAAAACGGAAAGCCGGTTACGACGCTGACCTGGTGGCCATTTTCCGCAGCATAGAACGCAAAATCACTTGAATATAATGGGATTCCACTGTGATCTGGATAGAACGCCATACTGCTGACAAGTATCTTCATGCGATGTATACAAAGGAAATTTTATCCTGAATAACTGGCGTTTATAAGTGTGACCGACAAGACGTAACCGTCTTTGCCGGGCGAAAGTAATCACTCCGGACAAAAGAACAAAGTTGCGACTTAAACCTCGCTTCAGAATACATGAATCCCGGGTCCGCCAACTCCAAAATAAGTTAGCGTCAGCAAACGATGGCATTATGCCAAAAAGTAGAGACGCTGGAATCATCTATTATTGCTTCAACCGTTTGTTTATGAACTACGTGAATGCTTTTCTTTAGGATCCTCTAACTTGCTCGCCACTGCCAGCGGCGACAAAATCCCATTTTGTTTGCAGTGTCTTTGGCAGACTGGACCTTGCGGCTATATTGCGTGCAATCGAATACCTGCTGGGACAACACCAAAAACTATCCGACATTGGTTTTTTCTGAATAGATTTTAGTAATGTCAGTCACTTTGCGCCTAGCGTCGCCTTGGGGTTTTTTATTGGACGGAATGGTCCGAACTTATGTTGGGATTCTGAAAAAGTATCGGCATATGGCCCGAACGGATGATCAAATGGTTTTTTAGAAATATCTGGCCAGTCGGCCTTAAAAGTTTTATGAGGTCTAGGCATTGAGTTGACGTATGCCGCTACGTCCCAAGCTTCCTCGTCTGTTAAGATAGGATTGTCAAAGGTGGCGCCATTGGGCATGTTGGACTTTACGTATCCCGCAAAACGGGATAATCGGAATAAGCCTGCACCCGTGTTGTAGCTCTCTTCGCCCCAGAGTGGAGGATACTTCCATTCCTTACCGTTTTCATTCTTAACACCCATTCCGTCAGTACCATGGCAAAGCGCGCAATGCTCGTCAAAGACAAGTTTTCCCTTTTCAGGTGAGGCAGCGCGTTCCATCAAAGGCAGATCCCAGATACCCACGCCCGGAGGGGAAACACCTTTCTCAACGTCTTTTCCCACCCAGGATATATACGCAATAAGTGCATTTAGTTCGCGACTTCCATCTTTCAAGGGCTTACCGTTCAAGCTACGTTCAATGCAGTCGTTCACTCGCTTCTGAATCGTTTCAACCGTTCCGGAACGAGCCCTCAATCTTGGATAAGTTGACGAAACGGCGCTGTAGTTGTTGCCAAAAACTTTCTTACCAGCCTTCAAGTGGCAATTCTGACAATTCATACCGTTGGTCGTTTGATTCACCTTGCCGGCAGGACCCAGGTAAACAGCCGTATGCGCCACCAGCTCGCGCCCATAACGGATCAGGTCTCCCTCTGGTGTTGCAGGAATAGCAAGTGAATCAGGCGGATTCCAATATGCCGTAACCGGAGGTTCTTTTTTCTCAGGACCATCAACCTTTTTGACATCTGCCGCGGAGAGTCGTTTAGCTAAGAACGGAAGCATGGACACAACCACGAGCATCACCAGCATGACCGCCAATATCATAACCACACAACGGTGAGTATATTGTACAACACGCAAAAATTGATGGTCGTGACTCATATAAAAGCTCTAGTGATGCGCTTCTTTAATATATCCCCACCCTTCGCCTTGTTTGGTGACAATTTCCATGATGGCATCCGGTACAACGACGACACCTGGAAGTAATTGACTTTTATCAATATTTTGACGTCTCATCGTTTCGGCGCAAACTGCGAAGGTGACATTTTTATTATTGCTAACTGCTGCAATATTCTTTGAAACCGTGGACTTGTCTTTCAAATACATACCGATGGCACCACCATACACTACTACTTCAAAATTGGAATTGGTATACTGAGAGGACATCATTTCCACATGTCGAAGTACCGCCTGATGTGTCAATGAATCTTTGCTTGTCACATCAAAGAGAATTTTTACTGGCTTGGTCTGAGCCTGCAACAAAAGGGGCCATACTCCCAGGAGAATAATCAGGAGACATTTTTTCATAAGATATTTTTTTAACGCCAAATTGAAATTTCGTGAAAATTCCGGAGAGTATCTACTCTCCGGAATCGCCATATATTATCCGCCAGCGTAGCAGTATCCACATCCTTTTTCCTGTGCTCTTCCTACAGCCCACACCCCGGATGGTACAATTTGTACTCCCGGCAAAATTCCGCTAACCCAATCTTTCTTTACTTCTTCAGGGTTCAGGTTCATTCCTTTTGCGACTGCACCACTGTAAACAGTAAGTGCAAGGTCGCAAACACAGAACATCACTCCGCGAGACTGGAGCTTTTTCATACCATCAATAATTGGCAGAGGGAAATCAGCGCCTTGCGGTTCATAAAAGACATTTCTAACAGCAGGGGCATTGGTATTCTTATCGTTTATCTTAAAAACTTCACCGAATTTGTACTTTTCCCATAGCCTGTCCTCCATAGCGATAGGTATACCGTTGTGGCGTAGCACCACCATTGCCGTCAGATCCGTATCAGGTGATCCCGTTTGATTGTTGGTTTGATAAAATGCCCATGACCAGATAATGGGAAATCCGTCGTGAGGTTCTGGTGCATCGTATATAATGCGATGTTTACCTTTGATTTTTTTGAACCATTCCTCTGCGTCATTCACTAACATGGGGTCAGCAGGTGTCGCAAAAGAAGTAGTCGAAATACCTGCGAGAAGGGTAGCAGCACTGGCAGTAAGAGTTCCTACAAACTCTCTGCGTGAGGGTAGATGATCATTCGGTTTCATTGTATGAGAATTAAAATTTAAAACAGTATCAGATCGATATTCGCTAATTACGAAAGAACAAAGCATTAATTTAGGTCGGCTAGAAGACCTAAGGACTCAAAAAAGTCGATGTTGCAAAAGTCTTTCATGTTGGATCAATAAACACTCCCAGTTTTCCTTGATTTTTCCACCGACAAGGACATTTAAGTACACGCCATTTTGAATCCACACCTGCAATAGTGTTGGCGCAGTTGTCTTTCGATTTCCGATGTTGATACCTGATGAATCGAAAGCAACGTGTCAAGAATTGCAACCTCTGCTTCGGCGAAGATACACATAAACCGTGACGTGTTCTATATCCGCTGTCCAGGTTATCGGATAGGCGAGGCAAATTTTAGAAAAAGGCTCAGATAGTTTCTTGCCGATAAGTCAAAAAATTGGTTACAGTGATCGTGAATCATTGTGCGATGAGCTACGTATCAGCCCTGATTTTATCGACCTTTTTTTGCAGTGCTTGTTTATCGGCTGGCGTCTTTGCAAGGCATATTGCTTTTTCCAGGTTTGTCAGCGCTTTTGTATTGTCGATGCCGGTATACAACTCACCCAGAAGCGCGTGGTAGAATTGGTTTCCCTTCAAGTCCAGCTTTTCTGCCTCGATCAGCGCATGGCGTTTGCCGCTAGCTTTTGATAGCGCGTAGGTCCGATTTAGTGCCGCAACGGGTGAATACTCCAATTGTAACAGGTGATTATAGAGCTGTAGAATCCTTTCCCATTTTTCTTTTGAATCCGACTTCTGTGTATTCCAAAAAGCAATGGCGGCCTCTAGGTGATATTTGGAAACCTCTTTTCCACCAGCAGCCTGTTTTAGAAAGTATCCACCTTTGCTAATCAGATCCGTATTCCACAAAGAAGGGTCCTGATCTTCATACAAAATGATTTCTCCCCTTTTGGAGACGCGCGCATCAAACCGGGAAAAGTGAAAGCACATCAGAGCGAGCAGTGCGTTCGCCTGCCCTTTATTAGTAAGGTCATACTCAACAAGCATCGTGCACAACCTCATCGCTTCAAGACAAAGATCTCTGCGAAGAGTACTATTCTGGTTAATCGAGTAATAACCTTCGTTGAAGAGGAGGTAAATCGTCCTCAAGACAGCTTCGAGCCGCTGCTCAATTTGAGTGATGATGACGTCAGTTTCAATTCTCTCGTCCCGGAGCTTTTGCTTCGCCCTGAGCAGCCTTTTATTAATAGTTTCTTTACTGGTTAAAAATGCATTGGCTATCTCATCAATTCCGAACCCGCAGAGAATGCGAAGGGCGAGTCCGATTTGCGCCTCCTGCGACAGGGAGGGATGACAAATTGCGAACATCATATGCAACTGGCTATCAATGATGTTTTGGGGCGACAAGTCGATTTCCCTTTCGACAATGGCATCTGAGATTCTTAGTTCTTCTGCAATCCTGGTTTCGAAGAGCTTTTGTCTTTGTAGAAAATTTTTCGCCTTGTTTTTAGCAACCCGATATAACCAGGCCGTTGGATTTTCTGGAATTCCTTCCAGACCCCATGACTGTGTCGCGGTTAGGAATGTCTCACTGGTAATATCTTCGGCCATTTCCAGGTGCTCAAATCCAAACCTCCTACCTAAAACAGAAACTATCTTCCTGTATTCCGTCCTGAATAAGTGTGGGATGAGTTCCCCTGGGTTCATGATCGGATATTATTATTTACCATTCCAGAACTGAACCCGCAAAAGATGGTACTTGCGGAGAAAGTCTGTCATCTACGGCCAACTAGTAACTACTAACTAATAACTAACTATTAGCTATTAACCTTCCCCGTGCACCGCCACTACCTTTCTTACCTCAACACTGTTATCTCCCTCCAATATCGGGCAGCCCTTTGCAATATTTACGGCATCATCAAGGTCTCTTGCCTTAATCATGATGAATCCAGCCAGCGATTCCTTGATTTCCGCATAAGGACCATCTGTGATCATATCTTTTGATCTTATCACCTTGCCTTCAGTGGAAAGGCCTTTGCCGCCAATGTATCTGTTCTGGGCGGCAATACTTCCCACCCAGTCATTATAGATTTTCATATACTCCTGCATTTGCTCGGGAGATGGCTGAGCCTCCTTGGTAATGAGATCGAGCCGCATGAGGATTAAGTATTCTTCCATTTAGTTAGAATTTACTGTCGATTCTGCTTTTCAGGCTCGTAATTAAGAAGGACTACGCCCGACTTAAATTGCTTTGAGCCTGTAAGCGTAAGACTGAGGGGCTTAGTCAGACCCTGAAACAGAGGTGTGCCTTCTCCTAAGGCAACCGGGTCCACCATGAACTGAAAGACATCTATTAAGGCTGCGTCAGCGAACTGCGTTAGGATGGACCCGCTTCCAAGCATGGTCATATCTTTGCCTGGAGTGTTCTTCAGTTTCTTTATCTCCTCCACAATATTATCCTTTATGATTCGGGTATTCTGCCACGATGCAGTTTTTAGCGTTTTCGAAAACACAATCTTTTCTGAATTATTCATTCCTTCTGCGACAGCCGGATTGAATTTCTTGCCTTCAGGCGTTGGCCAGAAACTCGCCATCATCTCATAAGTTTTGCGACCATAAAGAAGGACACTTTCAGTTTGGGCACCCTCGGCCGCAAATTCGCCCTCCTCCTCGCCGTGCTTGTGCCAGCTAATGTCCTCTGCGGGTCCTTTATAATATCCGTTCAGGGTCAGGAAATTAAAAACGCTTAGTTTTCTCATAACTATTGTTTTAGTGGTGAATATTCCTCCTATTAACAAATGAATAGTGAGTTGTTGGACACCTCCTGTAAAAAATAATTTCGGGATATTCGGAGGATTTACAATTTAAACTGGAAAATGCCGATGTCCATTCCCGCGCGTGCCATTTGACGGGTTCATTCTATTATCTATTCTACCTCGAGAATAAATTTGCCGAATGATGAAATAATTCAAGACCTGAAATTTACGCATGCAAAAACTGGGGAGAACTTTCTTGAATCGCGCAATATAAAAAACCAAAATGGATCTGGTCATAAAAATATCGCTATTGATTTCCGCCTTTTTGATGGCGTTAATCGCGGGGCTCTTTTATTCTTACTCATGTTCGGTGAATCCTGGATTAAGCCAACTCTCGAATACCGAATATCTGAAGGCTATGAAATCTATTAACAAGGCCATTTTAAACCCGTTGTTTTTCCTCAGTTTTTTGGGGTCTCTGGTGATGGCACCGTTGACAACGGGCCTCTATTACATCGGTATTGGATTAGACTCTTCATGTTATCTCGTTTTATCCGCGTCGCTGGTCTACATCGTGGGCGTGTTTGGCATAACCATTTTAGGGAACGTACCCTTGAACAATGGACTCGAAACTTTTGATATTGGGAAGGCAACGTTCGAGGAAATCAATCTGAAGAGGTTAGCCTTCGAGGTTCCCTGGAATAGGCTTCACGCGGCCAGGACTATCGCGAACGCGATCGCGCTGATGTTGCTGTTATCGGGCTTGATCTACAAAGTGAATTAGTTTGATGAAACTTTTCCCGGTCCTGCGGGACCAGTAAAGTGGATTGAAATAGTAATGCTCTTTACATTTGGTTGATAACTCGATATTATGGCAGAACTTAAAACGAAACCCACCGATCAATCCGTAAAAGAATTCATAGACCAAGTAGCGGATGAAGAAGTACGCGACGACTGTTACGAGCTGATTAAGCTCATGAAAAAGGTTACAGGCTCGAACCCTAAAATGTGGGGGCCATCAATCGTGGGGTTTGGAAAATATCATTACAAATACAAAAGCGGCCATGAGGGGGATATGTGTATCACAGGCTTTTCCCCGCGAAGACCAAATTTTAGTCTATATGTATTGGCTGGATTTTCCGGGCAGGAGGCATTGTTGAAAAAGCTTGGGAAGCACAAAGCTGGCAAGTCATGTCTTTATGTAAAGAGACTGTCGGATATCGATATGAAAGTGTTGGAGGAATTGGTTAGCCGTTCCGTACAATACACAAAACAGCTATACGGGTAGTATGTAATTATTTGAAATTCTGAACGTTACGTTTACTCACAAAATTATTTATAAAAATTCTAAATAAGCTTATTTTGAATTGGTCTAAATAATATCTTTGCAGCCGTACTAACGCACAGTTCAATGCAAAGATTATTTAATCCAACAAATGTCCTCGTCGGAATAATGGCTGTCGCTTTTCTATCCTGCGATGATGACGATGACCAATCACATCTCCGAACACCCATTGACTATAGCACGCTTGACGCCGGAACACCGTACACGGACTTGTTCCTGGATGCGGAGGGTAACACAACTGTGGACCTGACGGAGGGAAATCAGAGACACAAGATGTTCCAGGCGCTTAATTATTATTCAACATCTTCGATCACGGCGAATGCACATATCGACGCTCCGGTTCTCACTAATATGTTTTCAAATATTGGTGATCCGTTTTCTGATATTTCCACATCCACCATTAACGTTGTTGGTGCGGAGCTTAATGCTTCTGAGGTCCAGTTGAGGGACGTCGTCGCGTCCTCTCGACCCGCTAGTGAAGCTGAAGTGGTTCGAACAAATATTGAAGAGTACTTTGTGGAGATTGAGGAGATCAGTCATTTCGTTAATAACACTGCATCTCAGGGGGAGGCAGGCAAACTAGGCACGTACCTCGTTAATGAAAAGGGTATCGAAATCGCGCAGATCATCCAGAAGTCATTGATAGGTGCTCTTCAACTAGACTATATCAGCAATGTCTTAATGAATACAGGACTCAGTGCTGATAATCATTCTGTGGTTGCCAATGAGAATTACACAGCTTTAGAGCACAACTGGGATGAAGCCTATGGCTTGTTGACACTTAACCCAATTTATTTAGCGGGAGCCACCGACGCCAACAGAAATTCTGTGGAATTTGGGGCTGGCTCTTATATATGGGAATATAACAAGGCCAATTATGCCAACATTTATCCCGCGTTCATCAAGGGCAGGGCTGCCATCGTGAACAACGACATGGCAGAGCTGCAGACACAAGCAACTTTCATTCGAACGGAATTCGAAAAAGCAATTGCTTCGGCAGCGCTTGGCTATTTGGAAAAATGGAAAACCGGTACTACTGATGCCGCCCGCGCCCATGCAATAGGTGAGGGGTTAGGATTTATTTACTCGCTCCGGTTTGCAACCTTGCACAATGCAGACGCTACATTTTCTCAATCGATCTTGGACGGTTTGATAGGTTCCGATAATGGTTTCTGGGATTTGGATGTAACGAAGATCAATACTGCCTCGGATGCGATCAAAACGAAGTTTAATCTCCAATAATTTCAGCATAGAATCTGAATGGATTGTCGGCAATTTAGCCGTCAATCCATTTGACACTTATTAAATATGGTATTCTCGAAGCATTATAAGAATTTTTGTGTCTGTTTTTTACTGTTGGTACTTAGCGCATGTGGGGGCAGTGACGACGAACCGTCACCAGTAGATGGTGACACCGATCGCGAGGAGATACTAAAACACTGGGTTGATAACATCCTCATACCTTCTTATACTAATTTTAAGACCAAGCTTGACGTGATGGTCGAAAAATCGAATTCATTTACTGGCTCACCTGATGATGCCAGTCTCGTTGAATTCAGAAATGCATGGATCGAAGCCTACACGGAATGGCAAAAAGTGGAGCTGTTTGAGTTTGGTGCCGCCGACAAGTATACCCTTCGGAATTTCTTTAACATTTACCCCGCGGATGTAGCCGGAATTACATCGAATATCAATGATCCATCCGTAAATCTTGCGTTACCTGCATCCTATCCTCGACAAGGATTCCCGGCGTTGGATTACTTGCTAAACGGTATCGCTGCCGATGATGAATCAATTGTGGCCTACTATACGTCAGATCCGAACGCTGCTAAGGCGTTGGCCTATGTCGACAAAATTGTTTTAAGAATGAATACACTCCTGGAAAGCGTAATGGCAGAATGGAATGGAGCATACCGCGATACATTTATTTCCGAAACCGGACTTGATATTGGGTCGTCTATGGGTGCCGTTGTGAATGCATATGTTCTCCATTATGAACGTTATATCCGTTCAGGCAAAATAGGAATCCCGGCAGGGGTGATTGGAACAACAGTTGGTCCGACATTTCCTGATAAAGTGGAAGCATTTTACAAACGCGATATCTCCCGTACCCTTGCAAAGACCGCGCACCAGGCAGCTATAGATTTCTTCAACGGCAAGAGCGCTGCTAACGGAGCTGAAGGCCCTTCCTTTAAATCTTATTTGAATGGATTGGATGCCAAGGATCCAAATTCAGGAACGCTGCTCTCCACTATTATAACGAACCAGTTCACAACCATTAACGGAAAGCTCGATCAATTGTCGCCGGATTTTTATGAACAAATCGAAACGAATAATCAGGCTATGGTTGATGCTTATACCAGCCTGCAGATGGCAGTACGATACCTTAAAGTCGACATGACCTCTGCGATGAGCATAACCATTACATATACAGATAACGATGGTGATTAATTTTAAGCAATAGCAAGTGAGGGACTACTTTAAAAAAACAACATCAGCAGCGCCTCTGGCGGTTTTCAGGATAGCCCTGGGAATGTTGCTTTTTTTAAGCATAGTAAGGTTTTGGACAAAAGGGTGGATCCATGAACTTTACATAGCTCCGAAATATTTTTTTTCCTTTTATGGATTTGAATTTATTACTCCTCCCGGGCAATACATCTACATACTCTTTGCTATCTGTGGACTTTCCGCTTTCCTTTTCGCAGTGGGATTATTTTACAGGGTATCCAGTATTGCTTTGTTTGTAAGTTTTACCTACATCGAACTGATTGATAAAAGCACTTACCTGAATCATTATTATTTCATCAGCATGGTTTGCCTGATGATGATATTTCTCCCGGCGCATGTTTATTTTTCGGCAGACGCTTATCGAAAAAAATCCATATTAGCTGATACAATCCCCAAATGGTGTCTGGACGCAGTTAAGTTGTACGTTTGCCTGATATATATATTTGCCGGTTTGGCAAAGGTCAATAGCGAGTGGCTACTACACGCACAACCGTTGCGTATCTGGCTCCCATCAAAGAATGATCTTCCTGTCGTTGGTTCACTGTTTAAGCATGTGTGGGTGGCTTATGCATTCAGCTGGCTGGGTTGCCTTTATGATTTGAGCATTCCGTTTCTATTGCTAAGGCGATCGACTCGGATTTTTGCCTATGGCGCAGTCATCATTTTCCACGTCCTCACAGCGGTGCTGTTTCCCATTGGGATGTTCCCCTACATTATGATCGCTACTGCGTTGATATTCTTTTCCACAGAATTTCATCAAAAGATCCTGGATAAGATCACATCTTGGATCGGCGGGTTAAAATCATTGATAGTCGTTCGCAAAACTTTTGATCACACTCCTGCGAACGGAAAAATTCTGAAGGGGTTATTTACCGTCTTTTTTGTCGTTCAGATTGCCTTGCCGTTCCGTTATTTATTCTATCCTGATGAATTGTTCTGGACAGAAGAAGGCTACCGTTTCTCATGGCGCGTAATGCTTATGGAGAAATCCGGACACGCCGAATTCGTGGTTAAGGATGCTACAGGAAAAATAACAGCGATTGATAACCGTGAGTTTCTTACGCCCTTACAGGAAAAAATGGTCGCGACCCAGCCCGACATGCTCCTTCAATATGCGCACATCCTTCGAGATCATTTTTCTAAACAAGGGTGGCAGTCACCTCAGGTATTCGTTGATTCTTACGTCGTATTAAATGGTCGCTTGGGAAGGCCCCTCGTAGATCCCCTTACGGACCTGGCCCTTCAGGAAGATTCCTTTCAACACAAAACGTGGATATTACCTTTCGAAAATGAGATCAAGGGCCTTTAATATACTTTTTTGCTGCCTGGTCGCAACGGTGTCCCTTGCCCAGCATAAACTCTCGGGAGTTGTGCGCTCGGACGAGGATAGCACGGCGGTAAAAGAGTGTATTGTCTTCCTTAATGAGGGAACCAGAAGCGCCCCTACTGATAAGGCAGGAAGGTTCATTTTTGACGACCTCCCTAATGGCGTTTACACTTTGCACTATACAAGCAGCGGTTTCAGATATTCAAAAGAAGATGTTACCATCTCCAATGCCGACCAGTACGTTCGCGCGTATATACACCCTTTTAGGGAGACGCTGCAGGAAGTAATGATCACGGACGCCTCTTCTACATTCGGTGCGACCCGTATGCACGCCGTTGAGAATATGGGAATATACGAAGGAAAAAAATCCGACGTGATAATCCCTGAAAAGCTGGTTGCTAACCTGGCTACGAACAATCCGCGCCAGGTATATTCGCGGGTGGCAGGACTCAACATCTGGGAAAATGACGGTGCTGGAATTCAACTTAGCATCGGAGGGAGGGGACTGGATCCCAACCGTACTTCCAATTTTAACGTCAGGCAGAACGGATATGACATAAGTGCCGACGCCCTGGGATATCCTGAAAGTTATTACACACCTCCCGCCGAGGGAATCGGAAAAATTCAAATTGTGAGAGGCGCGGCTTCACTTCAATACGGAACTCAATTCGGCGGCCTGATCAACTTTAGCATGAAGAGGCCAGTACCCAACAAAAAAATAGAGTTAACAGCCAGCCAAACCGTTGGGTCTTTCGGTTTTTATAATGCGTTTACAAGTTTGAGCGGCACGTTCAATAAGGTTAGTTATTATACCTTCTTTCAATATAAGCGCGGGGACGGATGGAGGGCAAACTCGGAATTCGATAACCACACATTTTACGCCAACATAAACTATGCAATAACCACTAAAACCAGCCTCGGTATTGACATCACTAAAATGGGATATCTGGCAAAACAGCCCGGTGGTCTTACCGATGAGATGTTCGCGGAGAATCCAAGGCAGACGAATCGGGAGAGAAACTGGTTCCAGGTAGATTGGAATTTGCTTGCACTGCATGTCGACCATAAGTTCAGTTCATCAGCGGAGTTCAATATCCGGCTGTTTGGACTATCGGCCAGCCGTTATTCTGTGGGCTTCAGACCAAACCGTGTGGCCACTGTTGACGATAATAGTGAACGCGATCTGATCAGAGGTGAGTTTGAAAATTGGGGTGGAGAAGTGCGCTATCTGAAACGCTATCAAATAAAGAAAATTCATTCCGTTCTTCTGGCCGGCGCAAGGTATTATCATGGATTTAATCACAGCATGCAGGGCTTCGGAAGCACCGGGTCTAACCCCGACTTTAATTTCATAAACTCGGAGGAAGCAATCACGTACGATTATCGTTTTCCCAATCGAAATACCTCACTCTTCCTGGAAAATATTTTGTACGTAAATGATAAACTATCGTTCACACCGGGCCTCCGATTCGAACACATCAATACTACAGCCGAGGGTTTTTATGGATCGGTCTCCAAGGACCTTGCTGGAAATATTATCGATGTACAGCGATATGATGAGGCGCTGAACAATGTGCGTCATTTTGTTATAGCCGGTCTGGGCATTAGTTACAAACCCGTGCCATTTGTAGATATTTACTCAAACGTTTCTCAAAATTACCGGTCAATTACCTTTAATGATATGCGCATTTCAAATCCATCGGCGGTTATTGACCCTAATCTTGAAGATGAGCGAGGATACTCTTTCGACTTTGGAGTAAGGAGTGACCAAACCTCTTTGTTCAATTACGATGTCAGCGTGTTTTATCTTAATTATGACAATCGCATCGGGGAAATTCTCAAGTCGAATGGCTACAATGACGTAAGAAGCCGCGGGAATATAGGACACGCGGTTATCCAGGGCGTCGAAGCTTACGGCGAGGCGGACATGATTAGCCTGCTAAGTTCAGCCGACACACCGTGGACAGGAGTGATATTCAATAATATTGCGCTCATCCATTCCGAATACAAGTCAAGTGATGCGCCCGGCGTTACAGGCAAAGAAGTGGAATTCGTTCCTGCTGTAAATCTGAAGAGCGGAGTAAGGATTGGATATAAAAACCTGCGAGGTTCGTTTCAGTACTCTTATTTATCGCAACAATATTCTGATGCCACTAATGCAAAGGAAGGCGTGGCATCCGCAGCAATTGGCGGTTTAATTCCCGCATATTCGGTCATGGATCTAACCCTTTCATATACGTATAAGAAATTTTGCCTCGAGACAAGCGTAAACAATTTGGCGGATCGCATGTATTATACCAGAAGGGCAACGGGATATCCTGGGCCCGGAATTTTACCCTCCGATGGCCGCAGCTTTTTTGTAACCTTAAGAGCTAAAATTTGACCTTTTATCAACAAGAATCATAAACATAACAATCATGAAACAACTTAAGTCTTTGGCAGTAATGTGTTGTCTTTTAATATTCATGTCCTGTGGGGGCAAGACCGATGTCGTGGAATCGGGTGTATATCAGGGAACTGTCCATGAAGTAGAGGCCGACAAGTCCGAGATCTATGTGAAGACAGAAGATGGAAAACTTCTGGAATTGTATTTTACTGAAACAACATCGCTCACGAGAAGTGGCGCGCCTGTAAGCTTTGATCAGTTAGCAGAGGGCCAAAAAGTCGAAGTTGAAGTTATCAAAGAAGGAAAGAGACTTGATCCCGTTTCGGTTAAAATCATGGAATAATGCCTGACTTTTGGCGGAAGGAGTTGTGGCATCCGGTGTCAGTGCATTTTCCCCTTGCACTACTGCTGGTAGCCACTTTATTCTTTGTCATTTCACTTTTCAGGAGTGAGTTTCCAAAGAATACGTTTAAAAACGCCTCCTTAATGATTTCAATTCTTGGCGTAATAGGTGCGTGGATAAGCATATATACTGGCGACATGGCAGATGGAATTGTGTCAAGAAAAATCTGCGATCCCACAATACTTAAAGACCACGAACTAGCAGCAGAAACAATGACTTATCTATTTACGGCCGCTGCGCTAATACAAATTCCACTATACTTTAATGTTTTTGGAGCAAAGTTGCAAAAAATTTCACCCTTCATCATTTTAACTTGTATGTTGATCGGCTCGGTCTTTCTTGTGAGAACTGGACATCTTGGAGCTTCGGTAGTCTATCAGCAGGGCGCCGGCGTTTATAAACATTCGGTGGACTGCGATGAGTTCAAGTAGCGGCACCATAAGTCTATGCTAAAATAAATACAACTTCAGCCCTTGCTTTTCTTTGTCATTTCACTCAGATTGTGCTGGTCTTTCAACACCCTCGCGCTCAAGGTCGTCGTGTCCCGTATTTTTTCTGAAAGTCTTCTATCTAAGGTAAGGAGTAGTATTTAAAGGAAAGGTAGAATTTAGCTTACCGAATATTTTGTTTCCTAATAATTCACCACCCTTAAACCATCACTCCTATGAAAAAAATCCATGTTATCATCCTACTTTCCTCATTGTTCGCCTGTAATACTCCCAAGCCAACGACTGATGAAGAGTCTGCGAAACCCAGAGCAGTTGAATTGGCCGATGAAAAGTATATTGACATCGGTCAGAAAAGTTTGTCTCAATTAGCTGAGGGTAATGTCGATGGATTCGTCGCAGACTTTGCAGACAATGCCGTATTTCAGTGGAGCGCCGGAGATAGCCTTGCAAACAAAGAAGCGATAGTTACCTACTGGAAAGATAGAAGAGCCAATGTTATTGATACAATAACCTACGATAACGAAATTTGGCTACCTGTGAAGGCCAACCAGGTGCCTCCAACGGTGGGTGTTTGGTTGCTCAACTGGGCCAATTTTACAGTGCGTTACAATAACGGTCAAACGTTAAAGATGTCGATACATCACGCATTTCACTTCGATAATACTGATAAAATTGACTATGCGGTTCAATACGTAGACCGCGCGCCTATCGCTGCCGCGCTCCAAAGCAAATAGTCAAAGTTTCACACAATTTTTTTGTAAACGACCTTCGCAGGTTTTGTTCCAAGACATTTTGTCCGGACAATTTGTTGCACATATCGTAGACCCTGAGTAATACCAATTTACTTTAGCCTTTTTCCGGTAAATCCCCTTAGTCAATGTTGATCCAAACCACTAATTTGGATCAACATTTTATCCATTTACCATGAAACTTTTTTCCAGCCTTTTCATTTTAATGGCCTTGGCGTCCATATGGATGGGATGCACTAAAACAAAGAATACTATGAATGATTCGCGGGCTTCCTCTGATACGATCTCCAAAACTTTCACCTTTGCGAATGATGTAGATTTCCTCAAGCAGTATACGAACACGTTAGTACTGCAGGATTCATCCGGTAACGGTAAGGTTGCTGTCTGCGCTGCATTGCAAGGACGCATCATGACCAGCACGTCAGAGGGAGACGGTGGTTTTAGCTATGGCTGGATTAATAAGGAAGTATTCTTGTCAGGTGATACGTCAGAACACATCAATGTATACGGGGGCGAGGATAGAATTTGGCTGGGGCCTGAGGGTGGTCAATTTTCGATCTACTTCAGCCAGGGCAAAGAATTTAATCTCGACAATTGGTATGTGCCACGTATTATTGACCTCGAGCCTTACGACATCGCGAACTCATCCTCAAACGAAGCGGTCTTTACCAAAGAAGCCGAGCTTACAAATTATTCGGGGACCACCTTCAAAATTGGGATAAAACGAACAGTGAAAATCATTGAGCAGCAAGAAGCACTGAAACGACTGGAACTGAACAGTATGAATGGAGCTTCTTTGGTTGCGTTCGAAAGTGTAAATGAACTGCAGAATGTTGGCAGTACAGCTTGGAAAAAAGAGACAGGACTCTTGTCAATCTGGATCTTAGGAATGTTCAATCCCTCACCCGGCGCGACTATCGTGATTCCATACCGGGGCGAGGAAAATGCCCTCAAAAGGATTGTTAATGATAGCTACTTTGGACAAGTACCTGAAGACCGGCTTCGGTTAGTTGGTAAAACTGTTTTTTTTAAAGCCGATGGAAAGTTTCGCAGCAAGATCGGGATGTCGCCAGCAAATGCACCGGAGTGGCTAGGCAGTTATGATTCTGACAACGGCGTATTGACCGTCGTGAAATACAGCAAACCGGAAGACGAAGCAGACTATGTGAATTCACTATGGGAGATACAGAAAGAACCATATAATGGTGACGCTGTAAATGCATATAACGATGGCCCCCCGGCTCCCGGAGCCAAACCGTTGGGGCCATTTTATGAGTTGGAAACCTCCTCTCCTGCAGTTGCTCTTCGGCCCGGCAAATCAATCACGCACGTTCATGCCACCTTCCACTTCAAGGGCACCGAGTCTCAATTGGACCCTATTATGAAGAAACTGTTCGACGTTTCCATAGGCGAAACAAAGGATGTTTTTTAGTTTCTTAAAACTTGGCTACGAATAATAGGATCAAATTAAAATAAAAAATCTTTAGGCGGATGGATCTACCGTTGAATGACATGAAACTGCAATGAAGTCAGACTTAAATTCTTATAAAATATTGAACAAATAAGTTGATTTTGAAATTGGTTTATTCGAACTTTTTCAAAATATATTAGGCAATATGATATAATATTCTCTGTGGGTGTTGTTGGCGCACGCCAGTTCTCAGTAAAAAATCGATTTCTTTTCGCGGACTAAACAGAAATGGATATGAAGAATAAGCTTAAAATTTTGATGTTGGAGGATGTGCGGGACGATGCAGAACTGATTGGCCGGTCCATGATTAAGTCAGGAATGTTGTTCGAAAGTAAACGCGTAGATACCAAAGAGGATTTTTCCGAAGCATTAAAGAGTTTTAGGCCGGATGTAATACTGTCAGATCATTCTCTGCCGCATTTCAATTCACTTGAAGCATTAAAGGTTTGTAAACAAACGGGGCTTTCTATTCCCTTTATTCTGGTTACGGGGGCCGTATCTGAGGAATTTGCAGTAACATGTTTGAAAGAGGGCGCCGATGATTATTTATTAAAGTCAAACCTTGTACGGCTACCATCAGCAATCCAAAATGCCTTGAAACAACGTGAGTTACAGGAGCAACGTAAGAACGCGGAGACGGAGCTGAGAATTCAAAACGAAGAACTCGTCAAGGTAAACCAGGAAATGGACAGCTTTATCTATAGCGTTAGCCATAATCTGCGTGCGCCATTAATGTCTGTATTGGGATTAGTGGATCTGGCAAGCCGAGAGGATATGGATCGTGGAAGTTACTTCCAGGATTATTTTGCCATGATGAATCACAGCATTGCGAAATTGGATGACACACTGAAGGAAATATTGGACTATTCCCGCAATTCCCGCCAACAGATAGTTCACCAGAAAATCGATTTCAGAAAAATAGTGGAAGAGAGCTTGCAGCGCCTGAAATACCTGGAGGGGTTTGAAATCATGCAAACGAATATCACGATTAAGGCTGATGGCGCGTTCTATTCGGATGAATATAGGCTCACCGTTGTCATGAATAATCTGATTTCAAATGCAATAAATTACAAAGACCTAAGCAAAGAAAAATGCATACTCAATATTAGTGTCCTCATAACCAAAGAAAAGGCGTTGGTCTCGGTGGAGGATAATGGTATAGGAATACCGGAGGAGTTTAAACCCAAAATATTTAATATGTTCTTCAGGGGAACGCTGCGAAGCAAAGGTGCAGGGCTCGGCCTCTATATTGTTAAGGAGACGATTAACAAGCTAAGCGGGCAAATAGCAATCTATTCAACCTACGGAAAAGGCACCACTGTCCAGCTGGATTTACCAAACCATATTGCCTGATAAGATTTCTCGGTCTGGCGGGTGCTCGTATCTCGTACGTTGCCGTACAGGCATTGATGGATATCCAAATAAAATGCAATTTTTAATTCGGAACAATCGCGTTAGCTAAACAGAATGCACGCCGGACCATTCGGTTCTCTTTAGGGAAAAATAGAACGTTGCACCCTTATCTGGCTTTGCATCCGCCCAGACCCTTCCTCCATGTCGTGTAACGATTCGTTGGACAATGGCCAAACCCACGCCGGTACCCTCAAATTCTTTTTGAGAATGAAGGCGCTGGAAAACTCCGAACAACTTGTCATAATACAACATGTCAAACCCTGCGCCATTATCCCTGACATAGTAAATTTGCTCGTCCTCGCGTTCGTCGGAACCTATTTCAATGACAGTTCTGTTCCGGCGCTTGGTGTATTTCACCGCATTTGAAATCAGATTGATCCATACCTGGCGCATGGTTACTGTATCCACGAGCGCGTTCGGCAATTGCTGAATAATAAATTCGATTGTCCTTCCTTCCTCAAGACGCTTCTGTTCTTCACAAACGCTAAGGACCATTTGAGTCATGGAGGTTGGTGTTTTGATTAGCTCCTTTCGGCCCAACTGAGAAAACGCCAGCAAATCATCAATCAGCCTTCCCATCTTTTGAGTATTATTCATAATGATTGAAGTTAACCTCTGGGCTTCATCGTCAAATTTATTGGCGTATTCTTCGGTGAAAATATTCATGTAACCATGAATGGCACGCAAGGGTGCCCTAAGGTCATGCGATACAGAATACGAAAATGATTCCAGTTCTTTATTGACCATCTCCAATTCCAGGGTTCTGTCATGAACCATTTGTTCCAATTGCTGATTAAATAATCTAATCTTTTCCTCTGCTTGTTTCCGCTCCGTTATGTCTGTGATGAATCCACAAAAAGTGAGGATATCATTTGTTTTCAATGGGCTAATCGATAACTCCACTGGAAATTCCGTGCCATCGCGTCGCAATGCGTTCATTTCAATAAGTTTATTAAAAACAATTGCATGACCTGTGGCTATATAATATCTCAAGCCCCTACGATGAACGTCGCGAAGATTTGATGGAATTATGGTATCAGCCAGATCCCGGTTGATTGCTTCGTGCCGTTGCCACCCAAACATTTTTTCCGCACGCGAGTTCCAGTCGATAATTTTTCCCTCTACGTTCATGACTGCTACTGCAGTCATAGACGAATCAAGAATAGAACGCATTCGTTCTTCGCTATCGCTTAGGTCAATAGTTTGTTTTTCGATTCGCGTGAGCATTTGATTAAATGCATCCGTGAGTAGCCCCACTTCGTCATCACTGATTTTTTTTGCACGAACGGAGTAATCCTGTTGCGTTGAGATAACCTTTGCAGTCTCGGCTAGTGCGAGAATTGGTTTCGAAATGGTTTGTTGAAGACCTTTAGACAGCACATAAGCGATAATAAATGCTCCAAGGACAATCATCAAGGCAATAATGGCATAAAGCTGAAACCGTTCGTATAACGGTTTCATATTTGAACGAATATAAAGTGTTCCCAACTGTTGGTCTGCCTGAACGACAGGTTGAAATCCCACTACGTGTGACTCTTCAAAGCGGTACCCTGGATGTGCTGGTCTGGCTGGAAATGAATTTTGAGGCGCTTCGGGCGGATATGTTGAAAATAAGGAATCGCTCTTACCATACAGGCAGGCAGCCTCGATGTGGGTTTCTGCTCTCAAGGCAGCAAGAATTTCGTTTGCTGCCTTCGGATCGTCAAAGGCGAGGGCAGCGGTACTGTTGGCTGAAATAATTTGACCGAGCGTCTTGAGTTCACGGAGGGTTGTTTCGCGAAACGTAAAAAGTTCATAAGTGAAAAAAGCAATGCACGTCAACAGGATCACCGCGCTACTGGTTATCATGATAACATTGATCAGTTTTTGCTGAATCGCTTGATCGCTTCCTTTCATGTGCTTCATTCAACAATTTCCGCCAATTGCAAAAGCTTGGAGCTGATTGTAATATTCGATGCTTTGACGGCGTTAAGGTTTATCTCAAGTTTTATTTTCTCATCTTCACTGAAAAAGCGGATCATCCCACCTTGATTTGTAAAGTCAGCTACGTTGCTCACGGTTAGGATTTTCTTATTATTCAACGTTCGCAGCACGTTCTCGATCTTTACGGTTCTACCTGGATTAATAAATAGAATGTGGCAAGTCTGAATTTGTTTTACCGATGAATATCGCTCGACAACCAAGGGGTGGCCATTGACAATCACATTTTCTATCGTTTTTTCGAGATAGACCCCAAACGGGTCTCGCCCCAGAATTCCTATAACGATTGGGCTATCTGCCGCTTGAAAGGCTTCGGGCGGCCACTCGACAAATTGAGCAAAATTAAAGAGGAAGACAGCCTTTACTTCGTCTTCATCAGTGGCAGGTTTTGTTTGTGGCAGAACCGATCCTGGTGCTGCAATTAGAATAGCAAGAATGATCAAGGCCCTAGGCATAAATCCCAATATTCTTTGTATGGTACCACTTTTGCGCAATGTCAGCTACGGATTTAACTCCGCGTTACTAATCTTGTTTCTATACGAACTTGCCATAGCAATAGCGACAAATGAAATGTAGACGGGCGGGGATGTCAAATGCGATGTAATATTGATCGCCGAAATAAAGAACTCCCCGGTGCTTTTAATTATCGCATAGCCTGAAAAGTTTTTTCTCAAAATATTAAGATACCTATTTGAAGGACTCGACGTAGTGTTCAAGCGGCATTGATCCTGACCCTTGAAATAAGGATAAACCTAGACAAATCTGATAACGAATATAGTGCATGGAAAGATTCAGACTTTGTTAATTACCAACCAGTACATTCCCAGTTCACCTATGATCTTGGCGAAATTGTTAAATTCCACGGGTTTAATGATGTAACTATTCGCCCCCAGCTCGTACGACTTTCTCACATCCGGATCATCTGCGGATGACGTCAGAATTACGACGGGTATCATTTTTGTGAGAGGCTCAGACTTGATCCTTTGCAAGACTTCAAGGCCACTCACTTTTGGCATTTTCAGGTCCAGGAGAATAAGCTTGGGGACATTAGTGATGTCCCGGTTGCTATAAGGACCCATACCAAAGAGAAAATCCAAAGCGTCGGCGCCATCTGCAAGGTGTGTTACATGGTTGGCAAGCCGGCTCTTTTTCATAGCCCGGATTGTCAGTTCGGCATCGTGTGGATTGTCTTCAACGATTAGAATATCCACTTCATTTCCATTCATCTTTGTTGTCGTTAAGTTTCGTTCGCCGGTGCTATTTGCAAAACACATAGTGGCACACAAATGCTTCCTTGCTGTAAAAGCAAACCCATCAACCCCCAGGATAGGGTAAATTGATGGGCTCCAACAATGACTAAAGCTATGGATTAATTTGTCTTAATGCAATTCTTAATACGCTTGCTTCAATGAAATACCTTTGCTATTGCCTCCGCTAGCGAAATAATCATATCAAAATGCACTGCCTGACGGAATTTTTGAATGCGTATAACTAAATTGTATAAAAAACTATGCTCAGCATGAAATCAATTTTGCGGGCAGCCTTCATAATCGTAATACTATCAAATTTTCTCAGTGGGAGGGGCTGGTGTCAGTTACCCGTCATTACATTCGAGGTGATCACTTCCAAGGATGGTTTGCCCAGCAATACTGTGTTATCAGCTACCCGCGATTTCTCAGGCTTTATGTGGTTTGGGACGCGGCTTTGCCCTGTTCGATACGATGGTGTTGCCTTTAAAAGTTTTACTGAGTACACAACCAATTTTGTTACAGGAATCTGCCCCGACAGTGCTAACAATATGTGGCTATCATCCGACCGGAGCGGTATCTCGATGATCGATGCTAATCGGATGCAAATGATCCGCATACCAAGAGATAAGGAGGATGAGGCAGGTTCTACCGGCGATTTATACATCGATAAACGCGGCAAGGGGTGGTACAGCGACCACTATGGTATCAATCACATCAATTTGATAACACGGAAACACAAACACTATTCACTCCCTCAAACCAACTTTGTCTGGCTGAAGGCCTCATTTGTGGAGGACGCAGATAGCAACCTTTGGGTTATTGGCCGTGACAACGGATTATTTCGATACGATCGCCAACGGGATACTCTGATTTGTGTATTAGGACGCGATAGCGCCCATTCAAACAACCCAGATCCGCTTCTAATGTCCTCCGGAACGATGGGAAAAGATGGATTTATCTGGATAGGCACATACAACTACGGATTGATGAAATTTGATCCACGTGCGCAAACTGCTGAGTACATAGAGTCGGGACTACCGGATGGTCAAATTTTGGCAGTAGAGGAAGGGTTGGATGAGAACGGCCGACGTATTTTGTGGATCGGCGGGTCTCATGGACTCGGAATATTCCGACCTGAACAAGAAAAATTCTATTTCTTTCCAGACATATTACCCAATCCCTATGAAGTTAACGATATCTACCGGGATCCTGACGGAATCGTGTGGGTATGTACGTCAGATGGAATAATCAAATATCATCCTCGTAGCAACGCCATTCAGGTGATACCTGTCCCAAAGGAAGTCTTGCCGCAGGCATTCGATATCAATGTTATTCACCAGGATCAACGACCTACCCATGAGGATATTTTTTATCTAGGTTTGTCGACGGGTGGCTTATTGCGTTGGGACCGTCATACAAATCAGTTTGCCAAAATCCCGTTCCCCGGTGCGGTCGCGGAAACCCGATGGATTCATCAGGATGAAGATGGAAAGCTCTGGGTCGGTACAAACCGTTGGGACTACCAGCGGCCTGGTATTTTTGTCTATGATACTAAGACTGAGAAGTTTTTTACATCCCCGCTTGTCTCGTTATCCAACAGGTACTTTTCCGTGCCATTTTTTATGTATGGGTGCCTTGATGGGGGCAGGTTCTTAATCGGAAATTCTGACGAGGGGATTCACGTATTCGATAGAAAATCCCTCACAGAATCCACCCCTTGGTCTGAGAAAGTAATGAAGACACTTATTCAAAATAACAACTTGATTAATGATATGATGGTGTCGAAACAAGGACGATTGTGGGTAGGAACATACAAGGGTGTGTACTATTACGACGAAAAAAGCCAGCAATTTCTGAGAGCGGATCCTGCTGTCTTTCCGGCGGGAGTGGATGATGCAGCAGTGAATTCACTGCTGGAAGATCGAAACGGAAATGTTTGGGCTGCCCGTTGGGGAAGCCTTACGATGATGTCGGAGCTTGGGAAGATTAAAAAAGTGGTTTCGGTTAAAGATGGATTCGATGATCGGGAGATCAAGGGATTGGTTGAAGGCAAATCTGGAGATATATGGGCTGGAAATCATGAAGGGCTGTATTGTTTTAGCCCCACGACTAACCGTCTGATAAAGTTTACCATGAACGATGGATTGATTAGCAACAGGGTCGACCGCATCTTTAAGACAACTAATGACAGTGAATTACTAATCGGGCAAAGCGGGGGGTTTAACCTCGTAAAAACTGATGAGATACTGAAGCGCGTCGATCCACCACCTCTGGTGGTGACTAGCTTTAAAATTCACCAGACCGAGTATTCGGCAGCTCAAAATGAGCTGATACGCTTGAAACCTTCCCAGAATGTGTTCAGTGTCGATTTTGTTGCACTTAACTACAGGAAAGTGGATGACAATCAGTATGCTTATTACCTTGAAGGATTTGAAAAAGATTGGAATTACATCGGTTCGAAGCATGTTGCCTACTACACAAACCTGAACCCTGGCGAGTACACCCTACACATGAGATCGGGCGATGCCCTCGGAAATTGGAATGAAGACACGTTGAAAATGAAAATTGTGGTGTTGCCCGCATTCTATCAGACATTATGGTTCAAAATTTTGATCAGCCTGGCAGTTGCTGGGATATTATACGCCTTCTATAGATATAGAATCAACCAGTTACTTCACCTGCAACAGGTGCGCAATCGCATCTCTGCCGATCTTCACGATGAACTCGGTTCAACCTTGAGCGGCATCAGTATCATGGGCTCGCTTGCAAAAAAAGAACTTTCAAACCAACCAGCTTCTAGCCTGTTAGTTGATCGAATTATGGAAGACGTTCGGCAAATCAGCAGCTCGCTGGACGATATCGTTTGGAATATAAGCCCAAAGAATGATTCACTGTCGAGTGTCATTGCGCGCATGACCCGGTATGCATCTGAACTGTTTGAGGCCAAGCAGATTGCATTTAGGCTTGATATACCGGAGGCGTTGGCGGACTTAAAATTATCGATGGAACAGCGACGAAATATCTATCTGATATTCAAGGAATCTGTCAATAATCTGGCAAAGTATTCGAGATGCACGGAGGCATTAGTTAAAATTCGTGTAGAGAAAAGAAACGTATTCTTAATTGTGAAAGACAATGGCGTCGGATTTAACCCTGAGGCAAGCACGGACAGAAATGGGATACGCAACATGAAGTATCGTGCTCATAGCCTAAAGGGTGCCGTTGATATTCAGTCAGCGAAAGGTTCAGGTACATCAATCATACTTCAGTTTCCCCTGACTACATGACCTAAAAGGGTTATTGATAAATTAGAATAATTTATTTTCCTTCGTGGAATTAGACTTTTTAATTTTATATGCCGCCCATTCGCGTCTCTATTTATGAGGATAACACAAAATTGCGCGATCTGCTAGAGTTACTTATCGGGCATACGGAAGGATTTAAGATCGTCGGTTCTTACCCTAATTGCGCACATGTCACTGAGGATGTTAAAAGGGACACCCCCGATGTAGTAATCATGGATATCGATATGCCTGGTCGGACAGGAATCGAGGGCGTACAATTGGTGAAGGAAACCGATGTTAATATCAGAGTTGTCATGCATACAGTGTTTGACGACGATGATAGACTCTTCGCCTGTCTCACCAATGGAGCCGACGGGTACTTGTTAAAAAAAGATTCCTGGGCGCACCTGCTAAATGCAATACGCGAAGTGTACGAAGGAGGAGCACCAATGTCTCCCGGAATCGCTAATAAAGTTTTAAAGGCGTTTCGTCAGTCGAAACAACCGCCAAATAATCACCATCGCATTACTGAACGTGAGCAGCAAGTTTTGGAGTTGCTTGCACGAGGGTTCTCCTATCGCATGATAGGAATTGAATTCTCCATTTCGCCAGAAACCGTTAAACGTCACTTGAAAAATATTTACCAGAAGTTACACGTTCAATGCGGCCCCGAAGCAGTGGCTAAAGCTATACGCGAAAAGATCATTTGAATTTGTTCTGGAGCTTGACCTGAAAAGGTGATTGAAGACTGCCGTCGGTTCCTGTTGCTTTGTATAGATTTTAAAACAGGGTCCCGACGACTAAGACTAAGATATGAATTTTAAAGGTTGGAAAACAATGATCAGGAACCGGGTTGTTTTCTTCGCACTGTATTTACTCATCTTGTTAGCAACGTTTATTTTGAGCTTCTGAGTTGAAAATTCAATACAGTTCACTACAGATAATTTTGTTGTTGGGTATTCCAGAGCGCGTATCATTGTTATTTTTAATTTCCATTCAGACTGATTGTAAATTGAAACGATCGATGGATCAAAATCTGCATGCAGAATGATGACCATTTTCAACATTACCATCAGTCAAACATTGAAATTATGAAAGCAGTGATCATTACCGAGCCAGGTGGTCCGGAAGTTTTGCGAATTCAGGAGCGTGACTTACCTGAACCAGCGACCGGGGAAGTATTGATTAAAGTTATGGCTGCTGGTTTGAACCGGCCAGACGTGGCACAGCGAAAAGGAAATTATCCTGCACCGCCCGGTGTACCTGCTGACATTCCCGGACTGGAGGTCGCCGGCGTTGTCGAAGCCCTCGGCAGCGGAACGAAAATTTGGAAAACCGGAGACAAGGTGTGTGCCCTGGTTTCCGGGGGTGGATATGCAGAATATTGTGTGGTTCCAGAGGGTCAGTGTCTATCAATTCCAGCAAATTTGTCTTTTGTTGAGGCAGCTTCGCTACCGGAAACATTTTTCACAGTTTGGAGCAATGTAATCGATCGCGCAAGGCTCAAACCTGGCGAAAAATTTCTCGTCCACGGTGGGTCGGGTGGAATTGGTGTAAGTGCAATTCAGCTGATCAAAGCTTGGGGGGCTACTGTCTATACTACCGCTGGAAGCGATGAAAAATGCAAGGCTTGTGAAAAACTTGGTGCTACGAAAGCCATCAATTACAAAAAGGAGAACTTTGCCGAAGTGATCAGAGGCATTGCCGGTGGCGTTGATGTCATCCTGGATATGATCGGAGGTGATTATACTTCTGACAACCTCTCTATATTAAAACCTGAAGGACGCCTTGTTCTGATTAACTTCATGAGGGGAGATGCAGCTACCATCAAACTTTCGCACATCATGCAGAAGAGACTGACTGTAACAGGTTCCACGCTGAGGATACGTGACGCAACTTTCAAAACGAATATTGCCAATAGCCTCAAGGAAACAGTGTGGCCGTGGTTATCATCTGGGAAGGTGAAACCCGTCGTCTACCAAACATTTCCATTGGAGAAAGCGGATGAAGCACACCGCCTCATAGAAAGCAGTAGTCACATCGGTAAAATAGTTCTGATCGTCAGGTAATTTATACTAACTTTTCAGATGCTTCGATGTTATGATGATATCGATGAGGTAAGCTCGTTGTTTTGGAGCCGAATTAAAATATTGTTTCATTTTTAAGTCGTCAGAATAATGACTGCGCCAATACAACAACACGAAATCGAAAATTTTTTCAACCGCTACGAGGCCAGATTCAACGAAGTTTTGTCGGGTGGTGAACCAGACTTGGATGAAACCGTGAACTCCTTTTCTTCGGATTTTATTGAAGCAAGCCCTGCCGGAATCATGGCAGGAAAAAATGACCGGAAGTTTAGAAAATCGATAAGCAAGGGATGGGAATTTTATAAGAATATTGGTATTCACGCGATGGATATTCTTTCAACTCAGATTACCATACTAGATACCGTTCATGCTATTATCAAAGTTCGTTGGAACAGTTCATTTGTGAGAAAGAACAAGACTAAGGGTGACATAACTTTTGATGTATTTTACCTTGTCCAAAAAACAGGAGAAGATATCCGGATTTTTGCCTACATAACCGGAGATGAGCAACAAGCCCTAAGGGACGAAGGCCTGATACCTTGATCTTTTGAGTCGCGTTTTTTGCATTTCACCTTAATCAAGAGCCGAACTAATCCAAGGATTTTAACATTAATTGATATTAATTAGTGTAGGTTATTCTTTGCTTATGGACTATAAGGACTACTATAAAGTTTTAGGGGTAGATAAAAAGGCTTCTCAGGACGAGATAAAAAAGGCATTCAGGAAACTGGCTGTAAAATATCATCCGGATAAGAACAAAGATAATAAGGCGGCAGAGGAGAA
>JAICGJ010000041.1 GCA_025923195.1 Chryseolinea sp. | reverse complement strand
GCGCCATGTTTTATTGCCACTTTCAACTCCTCCAACTCTTCCTTGCTGTTGAACCCGTCCGCCAGCTGGCGGATATGAATCCTGCGCTCTAACCGCCTGAGCTACCGCGCCATGTTTTATTGCCACTTTCAACTCCTCCAACTCTTCCTTGCTGTTGAACCCGTCCGCCAGCTGGCGGATATGAATCCTGCGCTCTAACCGCCTGAGCTACCGCGCCACGTTTTATTGCCACTTTCAACTCCTCCAACTCTTCCTTTCTGTTGAACCTCGTCCGCCAGCTGGCGGATATGAATCCTGCGCTCTAACCGCCTGAGCTACCCGCGCCATTTACGTTCTTCACGTCTGCATTTCCCGAATTAAGCTTCAGTGAATGACCTTTGTCAAAAGGAGCGCAAACTTACTGTTTGTGTTCAATTTTCACAAATTTCACACCATTCCTATTCAATCTTTCTATTGTTGTATTCCAAGAAATCCGGCATTTTCCGTTTATAATCACTAAAAAACAAAGACGAGGTAAATAGAAAATCGGCGGTCGCCCTGTTGCACGCAACTGGAATATTCCATACTACAGCCAGCCGCAATAATGCTTTTATGTCGGGGTCGTGAGGCAGTGGCTCTAGCGGGTCCCAAAAGAAGATCAGAATATCAATATTTCCCTCGGCGATCAGGGCGCCGATCTGCTGATCGCCACCCAGCGGACCACTTTGTAAACACCGGACGGTAATTCCAACTTCATTTTCTATCATTTTCCCGGTAGTGCCTGTCGCGAATACCTCACTATTGAGCATGATGCCACGGTTGAATTTTACCCATTCCATGAGTTCCTTCTTTTTATTATCGTGAGCTATCAGGGCGATACGTTTCGTCGTCATATTTTTTTTATACGCTTTCTAAAAATACTGTATTGCAGGTTGTATTCCTTATCCTAATTTTGCCAGCCTGTTAGTTTATGGATAAAGATAATATAGCGAGGTGGGTTGATCAGATCGCCAGAGAATTTTCATTGAACGCTAAAAATGTTGGTGCGGTCGCCACCCTTCTTTCTGAGGATGCTACGATCCCCTTCATCTCCCGCTACCGCAAAGAACTCACGGGCAGTATGGATGAGGTCATGATCGCCAAAATACGCGACCGTATAGAACAATTAAGTGAACTTGATAAGCGCAGGGAATCCATTATCGCCTCCATCGAGAAACAGGACAAACTCACACCGGGATTAATGCAAACTATAGTCATGGCAGGATCCCTTGCTGAACTGGAAGACATTTACCTTCCATTTAAACCAAAAAGAAAAACACGTGCCAGCGCAGCTCGGGAAAAGGGTCTTGAGCCCCTGGCGTCAAAGATTTTTAATCAGGAAAGGGTCAATCTCATCGAATTCGCAGCAACATTTATCGACGCAGAGAAAAATGTTGCGACTGTCGACGATGCGCTGGATGGCGCGCGCGATATAATTGCAGAATGGGTAAGTGAGAATCAGGATACGCGGAAACATATCCGTGAGCTCTTTTGGAGTGAAGGCATAATTGAATCAAGGTTATTGAAAGGCAAGGAGGCTGAGGGACAGAAGTACAAAGACTACTTTGAATGGACAGAGCCAATTTCAAAAACCCCGTCACACCGTCTTCTTGCCATGCGACGCGGCGAAAAGGAAGGTATTCTTTCACTGGATATCTATCCGCCGGAAGAAATGGTGATCAGCTCAATGGAACGTCAGTACATTACTACGAATGGTCCCTGTGCTGATCAATTGCGACTGGTCGTAAAAGATGCCTATAAGAGATTATTAAAGCCGTCGCTCGAGACCGAAGTACGCATGGAGTCGAAGATGAAGGCAGACGAAGACGCTATCCACGTGTTTGCCGATAATTTAAGGGAGCTGTTACTAGCACCTCCATTGGGCCAAAAGAATGTGCTTGCCCTTGATCCAGGTTTTAGAACAGGGTGCAAAGTGGCATGTCTTGATCGTCAGGGAAAGCTGCTCCACCACGACGTAATCTATCCCCATGAGCCACAGCGGGATAAAACCAGATCGGCTGCGACAATAAAGTCACTATGTGAAAAATATCAGATCGATGCAATCTCGATTGGTAACGGTACGGCTGGGCGTGAAACGGAAGCGTTTGTAAAATCGATTGGACTGCCCCACAGGATCGTTATCGTCATGGTGAATGAAAGCGGTGCATCTGTCTATTCTGCTTCCGAAGTTGCAAGAGAAGAATTTCCAGATCAGGATGTAACGGTACGCGGAGCGGTTTCGATCGGACGCAGGTTAATGGATCCGCTGGCCGAGCTTGTTAAGATTGACGCGAAGTCCATTGGTGTGGGGCAGTATCAGCATGATGTTGACCAGGCAAAACTCAAGCAAGGCCTCGACGATGTTGTTATGCGCTGTGTCAATTCCGTTGGAGTGGAAGTGAATACGGCTAGCAAAGAGCTTCTCTCCTATGTGTCGGGACTCAGCCCCGCGCTGGCCAGAAATATCGTTGAGTACAGAAATCATAATGGGCCCTTTAAAGATCGCGAGTCGCTCATGAAGGTCTCCCGCTTGGGAGAAAAAGTTTTTGTCCAGGCAGCAGGATTTCTTAGAATACATGCTGCAGATAACCCGCTGGATGCAAGCGCCGTCCATCCTGAGAGTTATCCCATCGTTCAACAGATGGCTGTTGACCTGGGCTGCTCGGTGAGAGATCTGATGACTAGTACCGAATTGAGAAAACATTTGGATCTCAAGAAGTACGTAACGGAAAAAGTAGGACTGCCTACTTTGAGTGATATATTGATTGAGCTTGAAAAACCAGGTCGCGATCCGCGAAAGGAATTTGAATATTTTAGTTTCACCGAAGGTGTGAACAGCATTGCGGACCTGAAGGTAGGAATGCCTCTTGACGGCATCGTTACCAATGTGACTGCCTTCGGAGCATTTGTTGATGTTGGAGTACACCAGGATGGATTGGTTCATATCAGTCATCTGGCCGATAAATTTGTGAAAGACCCGAAGGAAGTAGTTACGGTACAACAAAAGGTGAAGGTCACTGTTGTCGAAGTTGATGTTGCCAGAAAGCGCATTGGGTTGTCAATGAAAACAAATCCCTTTGCAGAGACGCCTGTGCACCAGGCGGCCGCTGAACGCAAGAACATCAAGGAGAAGTCAAAAAAGTCGACATCTAAAGCATCTCCAAAACCCCAGCAAAAAGAATTGACGATGGAAGAAAAGCTCGCCATGCTGGTTAATAAATTTAAGAAATAACAACGGCTTCACTGTCGTTACCGCCTCTTGCGGGGCTTGTAACGCGCATGGCTGCGTTTCTTGGTAATTTTTTTTGTCTGGAGTTTCTTACTAGCCTCCATCCGATAGTTAGGTGACTTAATGTAATTTCGCTTGAGATTCTTCTTGTATTTCTGACTCTTGCTAAAGCTCGAACCCTTCGAGTAACTTGACAATGTTTTGCGCCGTAATGCTAATGCCTTTGTGCTGATCTCCCTCGCATTTTTCTTCTTTGTATAGTAATTGTGATCGCGAAAATCAAGTCTTACGGTAAATTCGTTAGATGCACCAATGCTCTTGCCGAAGTCGCCGGAAAGCACTTCCCTGCTGTATCCGATCAGCAAATTTTTGTTAATCCGGACCGCGCCGGTTAATCCAATCGCGCCACCTGTTCGGTACGAGCCCCCGAGCGTAAAGACGTCGTTAAAAGTGTAATACAATCCGCCATCGATCTGGTGAGTTCCATTGGCAAATTTTCTTAGATATACAATAGGCTCAAGAATATCGCGCTCGCCGGCAACGGGCAATGTCAGCATTGCAAAACCTGAAAAAAACTGAGAAAACTGCGATGTAGAGTCATTGAGTCCCACCAGAGTACCCAATCGATTGGCGGACGCACCAAATTTGAAATACTTGGAGGAGTAATTAACGCCAAATGAAAAGTCGACGGCATTCTCATTCGGCTGATTTCCGGTCAGGAGATCATCATCACCATCGATAACGTCAACGGCACTATAATCTATTTTCGTATTGACATATTCCACCGAGACCCCCATGGAAAACATGTTGTCATCTGTAAACCGCAGGTGATACGCAAAAGCGCCTGAGGCAAAAAGGTTTTCATTAACACCCGATTTTTCCTGATAGACGTTGAAACCTGTGCCGAACCGGTGCCTTGCAAAAGGCGTGTGGATGCTAAAAAATATAGTTCGAGGTGATCCTTCGACCCCTGCCCACTGTTGCCGGTACGACAACGTCGCCGAACCCAACGTATTTCCTGCAACGGAAGGGTTATACAAAAATGAGTTGGTGAGTTTTTGGCTGTAAACAGGAACGTCCTGGCCGACAACAACCTGATTCATTACAAAAATCAAAACAGCGAGAGGTAAAAATCTTTTCACTCTATTTTCGTTTTATGATGGAAACGGTTCTGGTGAGCACCTTACCTGTTTCATTTAATTTTACGACACAGACATATTGACCAGCAGGCAAAAATTCTCCATGCCTCCTCGCATCCCAGTCATTCACATAATTGTCTTTCTTAAAAACTTCCACACCCCAACGGTCAAGCAGCACGACTTGGTTTGACGGGTATTTTTCGATGTTCTCAATATACAAGAAACCATTTTGCTCATCGCCATTGGCTGTAATAACATTCTTGATGTCTGTGTCCGCTAGTTCGCGTACTGGCAAGACGTTTATTGTTGTACTCTCGGTGTTTTCACAGCCTAAGTCGTTCGCAGCAGTCAGGCTTACGGTATAATCACCTTCTGCTGTATATTGATGGACTGGTGAGTCATCAGACGAGGTGGCGTTATCTCCAAAATCCCAACGAACCGATGAAAAGTTGCCTGACGAAGTCTGATAAGAAAACTCAGCAGGTTCTCCAGTGATAACCTCATCAGGAGTTACGACTGCGAAATCCGGAACGGGTAATATTTGTATAGTGAGGTTTGCAGAACCCCCGGTACCACAATTATTCTCGCCGATCGCCGTAATTGTGCCTGTTGAACCCGAGATGGCTCGGATAATAACATTTGCTCCGGTTTGCGACACTATCTCAAGTCCGGCTGTAACTTGCCACTGATACCTCTGCGCATTTGTTATCCCGGATATGGCATACGTTGACTCTCCATTGACACATAAAGACGTTGCCCCAGCCACCGTTCCAGCGCCGATAGGTCTGTTGCTTACGGTAATAGTAGCTGTGGCTGAGTTGCTACATCCTGTACTGTTTGTCACCCTTGCATAGAATATCGCGTTATTAGCGGCCGGCGTACTCGACGGTGTAGCTACAGGATTAGTAAGCGCAGCATTTGTAAACCATGCTACTGTTATACCGGTGGCTCCCCCGGAAATCGCTGAATTTAGCGATGTTAAGTCAATGGTCGCCATGCCGGAGCCCGGGGCATTTTCGCAGGCAGCTTGTGTTTGATTAACAACGACCGGTCTCGGGCTAACAAGTAAAGGAACTGCGGAAGAAATGACCGGACAAACACCCCCGGACGTTATCACACACTGATATCTGACGTTGTTCAATCCCGTTGAATTTGCAATTTGCAGGATGTTTGTCGCTACACCTGAGTATACACCACCGTTGTTAATATTCCCAAACCCCGTTCCAGGGTCGGATTGCCATTGATACTCCAGGGATGATCCGGTTGCGGTCACTGAGAACGATGCCGGCATGCCTTCGCAGACCTGCTGGGTGGCAGGCTGGGTAGCGATAGATGGCGCTGTTGTTACGTTTACTGTCACAGTCGAACCGGTTTGCAGGCAACTTGCTGATCGGGTAATCCTTCTGTAGTATGTTGTTTGGATTATGCCCGGCGGCGGATCAAAAGTGGTTGCCGTCTCCCCTATCAAGGCTGTGTAAGGACCAGCGGCAGCCGTGGCAGATTCCCACTGATACGTAAAAGTACCTGTCCCGCCGGAGGCTGTTCCACCGTCGATTACCCCAGGATCACCCCCACTGCACACATTGACTGCAGCTGAGGGCGAACCTGCAACCAATGGCGGGTGCAACGTTAATGTAACCGCTGTTCTCGTCGGGCTCGCACACAATAATGTCTCATCGTACGTCTCCGCGTAAAAGGTCCCCGACGGTGCAGACGGTATAAAGACACCGCCAAGGCCGTCACCGCCTGTATCATTGCCTGGGGCAACATTCCCGCCAGTAGGAGCATCATACCAACGTATGCGCTTGCCAGCTCCTGGACTGTTAACGTTGAGGGATGGTTTCGTATCGCCAGTACAATATTGAGCATTCACCGCGCCCGTTGGCGCAGGCAGCAGGATACATGACGTCGCAGCGGCAAATTGGTAATTTTGAATGCTGTAGCAGCCACCTATACTCGTGCTGTAACTGTACAGGTCAAATTCATATGATGTTCCGGCAGTAAGCCCGGTTATGGTCACAGTATTACCCGATCCGCTGTAAACAAGAAAATTTCCTGTTCCAATTTCGTCACCGGAGCCAAAGGTCGTATTGGCACTATATGCCTGTCCAAATTGAGGCTTGAATGAGGTGGATCCTTCCCTCGCGACGACAAAAGCCTGGCCGCCGCCTGCGGTCCATGATAAGGTCAAACTGGTGGTTGATACATTCGAAAATATTGGAAGCGTCGGTGGAGGTGTTGGCGGGACGCAGATCTGAAAGCCATTGGTGTTGATTGTTCCACCATCTATGGACTGGATTCCATTAAGTGCGACGACATGTGTGAAAATATCGGAGACCGAACCAGGCAGACCAGTCACGCCATAGTGAATTTCCTCAAATACTGGAATACTACCTGAAGCATACAAGTCAAACATTCCCGACAGGATCCCTGGGTTTGAAAGCGTTCCATCAATTCTAAGCGTTCCCCAAACATTTAAATCGTATGAGGCTGCATCGAGTGTTGCACCACTCATAATCCAGGTGCCAACAGCAGTGTTACCTACTACCCCCGTATTTCCTGTTAACGTTACGGTATGAGCGTTGCCGATAATAACATCGGTGCCAGTTCCAGGTGTTGATGTCGCGGGAGGACCCGTGTGGCCTGCATGAGACCAGGTAGAAGTGCTGTTCCAATTTCCATTTTGTCTGGAATAATAAATGTTTGGATCAAGCTCTGTCTTAAAGTTCCATGCTGTGGGGAGTACGATTCCGATCCAATTATTATCTGTAAAGTCGCTGATAGTTTTGTTTCCAGCGAGAACATAATAGTCGGTGTTATAATTTAGCGTCGTCGTGGGATTTATAGTGACTGTATTGCCACTGACAGAAACAGTTGAGGAGGACCTATCGATGGTTTCAACCAGCACATTGCCTGTCGTTTCATAAATCCTGAATGATAGCTCATCTACAGTTCCCACAGTCGTGGATTTTTTTACATTTTCGTTGAACGTAAGAACGAGGTTGGAAGTAGTAGTAACATTGGTGGCACCATCGGTGGGGCTAAGCGCAAAGAAAGCCGGTGGTACGATGTCAAAATCTATTGCGACATTCGAGATGTAGGTCCCAGTATAGATGAGGTTTTTGCCTCCAACGCCATTCAATGCCATTCTATAAATCCCATTGGTCTGCGCAAAAAATACGGCATTCTGTTCCGGGTACACGTCCAAGCTCTCAATGGACGTACTTCCATTGGATAACAGACTTACGGCGCCCGATCCATTTAGGTTCGCACTCCAAATCGAATACGTACCCGCATTATACTGTACCCAGTAAACCTTTCCATTGGCATAATCAACACCAACCGGACCATATGCATTTGAGCCTACAATCATCGTTGCTCCACTACCGTCTTGGTATGCAGAATAAATAGCGCCGTTGTATCCTGTAAAATATATCTTTTCTTCACTGGGATTGTAGGCAACATCCAGATACTCTTCATCGCCGGCCATCGAGATGCCGGTGGTCAGAAAGGTGGGAGGTGTACTGGGATCATCGTAATAACTTCCCCGCCAAAGGTCATCCATATCATCGGATATACCGACATAAATCAGAACCTCATAATCCGGAACAACAGCGATGTTAGCGTAACCGGCGAATGCACCATCATTGGTGATCTGCGCTTGGGAAGTGCCATCCAGTCTGGAGCTGTAGGTCTCCTGTCCATTGTTATAAAAAAGTAAGTTGGAATACCCGTCAACAGCAATGTAGTTGAAGCCATAAGGTGTTCCGGCCACGATGTTTTGCACGGCCGTTCCGTCAAGGTTCATTCGCTTCACATCCCCATTGTCAGAGAAGTAGAGCTTTTGTGCCTGGCTGGTTTGGTAAATTATAAAAAAAACTACACAAAAAATGAGGGTCTGGTACACCTTTACCATGCTAAACGGTGTTTGCGTTGATTTTTATCCCCTATATACCGTAAAAAAGCTTAAAGTAAGCTTATCGCTTAATATAAATCAATAGGGCAACAAACCTTCTTTATTCTTTCCGCAGGATAAACCCAAAACCTATCTTCACGCCAAGATCCTTTATAATATCTATGTTACCGATCCATAATCCTACTGAAACTTCCGCCTGGCGCCGACTTGAAATACAATTCTTGTCACTACAGGCAACCTCAATGCGCGAGCTTTTTTTGGAAGATCCTCAGCGATTCGCAAAGATGCACATCATGTTTGACGACATCCTGGTAGACTACTCCAAAAATCTGATAATAGAAGAGACCATGCAGGATCTTATAGCATTGGCCAACGAAGTAGAATTGAAGGAGGCTATCAGGGCCATGTTTAACGGCGACAAGATCAATCAAACCGAAGACAGAGCTGTCTTACATATTGCCTTGCGCAATCGTTCAAATACACCAATACTTTCCAACGGTGAGGATATCATGCCCGAGGTGAACCGTGTACTCACTCAAATGAAAACCTTCTCTGAAAATTTGCTTCAAGGCCGGTGGAAGGGATACACGGGGAAACGAATCACTGATATTGTGAACATTGGGATCGGCGGTTCTGATCTTGGCCCATACATGGTAACCGAAGCCTTGCAACCCTATTGGCAAAATATCAGACCTCATTTCGTATCCAATGTAGATGGTACCCATATCGTTGAAACACTTAAGAACGTCGATCCAGAGACCACCCTATTCATTATCGCTTCAAAGACTTTTACGACTCAGGAGACAATGACAAATGCAGAGTCTGCGCGCTCATGGTTTCTTGAAAATACCGACAACAAGGGCGAGGTAGCCAAACATTTTGTTGCCGTTTCAACAAATCAGGAGCAGGTAGCCAGATTCGGAATAGATCCACAAAATATGTTTGTCTTTTGGGACTGGGTTGGCGGACGGTATTCATTGTGGTCATCCATTGGTTTGTCTATCGCATGCACAATTGGGTTTGAAAACTTTGAGAAACTATTAGAGGGTGCGAATGCGATGGACAATCATTTCAAAAACGAGCCCTTTGAAAAAAATATTCCAGTTATTCTTGCTCTCATAGGAATTTGGTACAACAATTTTTTTGGCACTGCTTCGGAGGCAATTCTTCCCTACGATCAATATCTTCACAGGTTCGCCGCCTACTTTCAACAAGGGAACATGGAAAGCAATGGCAAATCCATTGATCGTACCGGGAAACCCGTAACCTATCAGACGGGTCCTATCATTTGGGGTGAGCCCGGGACGAATGGCCAGCATGCATTCTATCAACTAATCCATCAGGGAACTAAACTAATACCCTGCGACTTCATTGCTCCAGCCATTAGTCAAAATCCTTCTGGTGATCATCACGACAAGTTGCTCTCGAATTTTTTTGCTCAGACTGAAGCCCTTATGAAGGGCAAAACTTACGAAGAAGTTCAGGAAGAATTACGGGCGTCGGGTATGACTCCAGAAATGGTCAAGTGGCATGCACCATTCCGTATCTTCGATGGCAACAGACCTAGTAATAGCATAATCTTCAAGCTTCTTACACCGCGGACGTTGGGTAGTCTGGTTGCTCTTTACGAACATAAAATTTTTGTTCAAGGTGTGATTTGGAATATTTTTAGCTTCGATCAGTGGGGTGTAGAGTTGGGTAAAGTCCTGGCAAAAAAAATCCTGCCCGAGCTAAAATCGGCTGAAGAAATTAGTTCACATGATTCTTCAACAAATGGGTTAATCAATTATTTCAAACGTTTGAAATTCAATTGATTAAATAGTGTGTTGCAAAGTACGCTCGGTACGTTATTTTTATGGGATTTTAGATATTAATGGTCAATAAAATTTCGCGAATTGGGGTCTTCACATCCGGTGGAGATGCTCCGGGAATGAATGCGGCTATCCGTGCCGTGGTAAGAGCGTGTGCCTATTACAAGAAGGAGTGCTTTGGCATTATGCGGGGATATGAGGGTATGATTGATGGCGATATCGTAAAGCTTGGTGCACGCTCTGTAGGGAATATTCTGCAACGCGGTGGCACCATCTTAAAGACGGCTCGGAGTGAGGAATTCAAGACAACAGAAGGACGTGAAAAAGCATACAACAATCTTCAAAAGGAAGGAATTAACGCGCTGATTGCCATCGGTGGAGATGGAACTTTTACGGGTCTTCACAAGCTATACGAACAGTTTCAGTTGCCCTCCATATGCATTCCGGGTACTATAGATAATGACCTGGCAGGGACAGATTATACGATTGGGTACGATACAGCGACGAATATTGCAGTGGAGGCGATAGACCGCATTAGGGACACTGCCCTGTCGCATAACCGTTTGTTTTTTATTGAAGTGATGGGCAGAAACTCGGGATACATTGCCATTAACAGCGGAATCGCCGGAGGTGCGGCAGCGATCATCATACCGGAAGAGAATATAACGTTCGACCAACTTTACAGCGTTCTGGGCGAAGGTGGCAAGACAAGCAAGAGCTCAAACTTAATAGTTGTTGCAGAAGGTTCAAAAATCGGAGATGCTCATTCTTTGGCGAAACAAGTTGCTGCCCGCTCTAATTATTTTGACATCAAAGTTACAGTGCTAGGGCATTTACAACGGGGTGGTTCACCGACATACTTCGATAGGGTACTCGCATCGCGGATGGGTGTAGCCGCCGTGGAAGGCTTACTTGAAGGTCACTCAGACGTGATGGTTGGCGTTAACGATAAGAAAATGGTGTACAACCGCTTTGACGACATCATGAGTAAACATCATGCTATTGACAGCGAAGCATTGAGAATTGCAAAGATCCTGTCCATATAACACACCAATTAAGAGCAATATGAGAGAGCTAACAATAGGGATTGACATTGGAGGAACCAACACAAAATATGGTATTGTGGACCGGCAAGGTAATGTTGTTGTTCAAGGTAGCATCTCCACTGCCCAGTACGAAGAGTTCAAGGATTATTTTGCCGGGCTATCGAAAGCTTTAAAGGAAGCTATAAAATCTGTATCCGGCGATCATAAGCTGATGGGCGTGGGAGTTGGAGCCGCTAATGGTAACTATTATAAAGGTACCATTGAACGCGCCACGAACCTTAAGTGGAAAGGAATTATCCCGTTGGCTGATATGATCAAGCAGGAATTCGACCTTCCGGCTATTATTACCAATGACGCCAACGCAGCGGCTGTGGGCGAGATGGTTTACGGAGCCGCCAAAGGCATGAGAGACTTTGTTGTGATTACGTTGGGTACTGGCCTCGGAAGTGGTTTTGTCACGAATGGTCAGCTTTTGAACGGAAAGCATGGAATCGCAGGCGAGGTCGGCCACACTTCTGTGAATCCGGCAGGCCGTTTCTGCAACTGCGGAAAGCGAGGTTGCCTGGAGACCTACGTATCAGCAACTGGGATCAAACGCACCGTATACAAATTATTGGCGGATCACTTGGAGCCCAGTGAACTTCGAGGAATCAGTTTTGATAATCTTACAACCAAGATGATCACCGAGTCTGCCGTTCGAGGCGATATTGTAGCGCTGGCAGCCTTTGAATACACCGGCCGAATACTAGGAATGAAATTAGCCGAAACGGTTGTACACACAGACCCTGAGGCAATTTTCCTTTTTGGAGGGCTGTCTCTGGCCGGCGACCTGATCTTTAAACCCACAATCAGACATATGGAGGCTAATTTGATGCCTTTGTTCCGCGGGAAGATTAAGGTACTTCCATCCGGTTTACAGAACCAGGCAGCGCCAATTTTAGGCGCGAGCAGCCTAGTATGGAATTACCTTGACAACACCCAACTCAAGGAAGCAATCGTCTGACCAGTTTTCGAAAGCGACGAAGTTCACTGTCTTTTAAGAATACCAGATACGAGACCATCATAATGCCCGCAAAGTCGGGCAGGCTCATCACAGTCCATATCAAAAGGTGGAATAAAATTCCTGCCGCAAGCGTCGTCAGCCTTGTCCTGTCAAACCAAACCAGAACGGCAAAGCCCAACTCAAAAAGAATGATAGCCCACGAAAACAACAGGTGGACCAGCGGATTGCTAAAGCTTCCCGTGAGCACCGGGTTAAACATGGTATTAAGGTGTGTAATATAGTCGAACGCAATGCCCGACCTCCAGGCTGCATTTTGGAGCTTGTCGGCACCCGATATAAAATATATGAACACAACCTGCAGCTGGCATAAAAATAGTCCCACATTGAAAAGCGCCTTTTGGCAAATGCGTCCGTTCTCTGAAGAAATTCGCGGGCGGGTAGCCACTGGGATAAGCCATAAGGCGAGCATGAACATGACCATATCTGACCCGCTGGCAAATGGCAAGTATACCACGTATAAATTTAGCGTGAGCCAAAAGTAAAGTAGCGTGGTTAGATAATGCGGTTGAAGAAAAAAGGCAATAATCAAAAACGTCAAAGCTATACTAAAAAAGATATCCGCGTTCCAATCGGCAAGGAATGAAGGCGCAAGCATGACCTTCCCCAACCAGGATCGTGGCAGCGTCATTTTGTGATGCTCCAATACCTGGTGAGAGAAGCGCCACAACAGTCCAATCTTTACAAATGTTAGAAGTAGAAGAGCGTTGAAGAATATTCTCGCCGACATTGGGTTGTTAAAATCTTTTACCCAATAAAGGCTGAGTTCGGTGATTCTATTCCTTAGCATTAGCAACACCCTTTGGATCATAGGTAAACACAAAAAGTGTGTCAGGTTTATATGATCTTGAAGAGGGATCATAATAGTCGAAACCACATGTCAGCTCCACTGAGTCAATGGTTTGCGGCAGCAATACGTGCATCAGATACGAATTCAACTCGCGAAATGCATCATTATTTTTAATGGCGTCAAATGACTTTCCATCCCCAATGGCTGCTACTTCGTAGACTAGTTGTTTTTCGTAGCTTACGTAGGCAAGGTTGTCAAGACGCCATGGGAAGCGGTTATAATTAGAAAAATAGATCTTACTGAACTCCTGTATCGGCGACCACGTATCACTCTGTTTGTACTTCACAGCCATGAAATGAGAATAAGTTATACGCGATTCGGTAAAGAAAGGACCCAGGGCAACGAGGTGCCTGTATACATCCATAATCGTGTTCCGCGGGATCATGCGTTGGGGTGCAAGTGAAACATAGGCACTAAACACAACATGCACAATAACGAACAGCAAGGCAATCAATCCGATCCGTTGCTGATTTTTGTGAAAATTAGGGGGCGGTTCCACATCAGAAATTACCCATACCTCAATACTTAACCAAGGGATATTCGATTTTTACTCTCAAATTTTCACCCAGAAGCACAAATTCCCTGATCCACTCTGGCGAATGGCCGTCATGTTTAGGGTTCGCCTTTGACATTTCGAAATACAGATTCTGGCTCTTGTAGAGATTCGGTGATAGATTCAGTTTAAATAGAAGAGGGAACAACCTGTTCAAGCGCTCGATACGCGAATAATTCTCACCCTCCAGGCTAAACCGTTTAAGTTCTTTGATAATGCTTTCTCCCACGAGGCGTTCAAGCTGATCCGAATCTTCAATCTTTAGTTTCCACTTTACCAACTCATTCGTAATACGTTCCACCTGCCTTATATTAATTCTTTCGGTCAGAAAACATCTCGTAAGATCCGCATTCAAAATATATTCAAAGGTAGTACGATACGCGTTAGGGATTGGCGCGTCGTTGTTGGCCAGAGCCATAACCAAAGGATAGTCGCGATTATAGATCCTGCGAAGGGAGTTTTCCAGGTCGCGCATACTCTGGTAGGTGATAAGATCAAATACCTTGCGCTTTTCATCCTGGAACAGTTGCCAAATGGTATATTTTTCCGGGCCAAAATAAGTTTGCATAAGTCCGATGATGTCTCCGAGCCTGGCTTCTTCAAATGCCTTGACAATTGACGATTGCATCATGATGAACTTATCTGGTTGCATATCAATGGAAATATTTCCAATGATATTATGCTGGCCCATGTAAATTACCGCAAAAGCAAATTTTTTTTCCGAGCGCGTGACGTTGGATTTCACTTTTGTAATTCCAATAACAAGTTTCTGTTCGCCAGCCTCTTTTCGTATAAACACCTCGTTGTGTGTTGTATAATTAAATACAGGAAAGGACTCAGGATCTTCTTCAAATATGGAAGAAACTGCATAATGCATTCCCACACGTTGAAGATTTGTTTTGGATGGGGTAACGTATTTCTTATAGACTTCCTTTCCGTTGGCAAGCGTGGTAATATTGCTGGGCGCCAACTCCATTCTTTTCAAGAATTCCTCCTCGAGCTTAACGTCGCTGACCTGGCTTACCAACTGCATAGCGCGGCAAGCATACTGCATAATCTGCGTAGTCTCAATTCCCGACAAATCATCGAAAAACCAGCCACAGCTTGTGTACATCAGCATCGCGTTGCGCTGCACTTCCATCATTCGCAAGATGCGATTTTGTTCAACATCCGCGAAGACGTGCTTTTTCAGGAACGCGTTAAAAGTTTCGTCTCCCCTATCCAGGATCACATCAATATAGTCCTCCCTTGCCAGCCATGGATCTCTTAGAAAGTTAGCTGTTTCCTTCTCATAAATAGCTATCAACTCTTCCCGAAGCCAATCAAGCGTTTCTCGGAGCGGCTTCCGCCACATTTGGTGCCAGTTCGGTTTACCGGAATTACATCCGCAATTGCTTCGCCAGCGCTCTATACCGTGAACACAGCTCCAGGAGCTGTCTGGGTGAATTTCAACTTCGTATACTGGCGGAAACATTGACAGAAACTGGGCATAATTCGTCACGTGTGAATGTTTATACCGTTCGATGTAATCCAAGGCGTAAGCAAGCGCCATATCGCCGTGCTTATGATGGTGCCCATAGGTCTCACCATCTGTCGCGATATGCACGAGCTGTGGCTCGATAGATTGACTGTCAAATCCCTCAAGTAAGCGGTGAGCAAATTTTTTTCCGTCATTTAACAACCCATTAAAAGCAACGCCTTGGGAAATTTCACCATCATAAAAGAACAACACGATACTCTGACCCGATCGAAGTGTGTATTTGTAGGGCCGTCTGGTATCGAGGTCACTACTTGTAACCGGCTTCCATACTAATTCTCCCTTTTTCCTGATAGCCTTTGCCTGCCTCGGCGCGAGAATGGTAAATTTTATCCCATGTTTTGCCAGTAGCTCAAGCGACTCCTCATCTACAGCCGTTTCTGACAGCCACATACCTTCAGGCTTCCGTTTAAATCGAAACTCGAAATCACGTATGCCCCAGACAATTTGTGTCTCTTTGTCCCTCGAGTTCGCCAGTGGCATAATCATGTGGTTGTAAACCTGAGCAATAGCCGAACCGTGCCCGCCAAAGTGCGCAATACTTTCAAGATCTGCCTTCAGGATGGCCTGATAGGTTTCAGGTTCGTGGACTTCCATCCAGGAAAGCAGTGTGGGGCCGAAATTGAAACTGATCTTTGAATAGTTGCTGATAATATTTTTGATTACACCGCGCTCATTTAAGATACGGGATGCGGTGTTAGGTGCATAGCACTCAGCGGAAATTCGCTCATTCCAGTCATGATAAGGATGCGCTGAGTCCTGGACTTCTATTACTTCAAGCCAGGCATTTTCACGAGGAGGCTGGTAAAAATGCCCATGAATACAAATATATTTTTCCAAATCCGTTAGCCGTTATTTAATTGTTATCCATTACCACAACAAAATAAACCTTAGATTCAGAATGGTTGCGACTGTCTTTTACCAGTAACCGTAAGGATAACATTAGAGATTCCTGATAAAGTTTCACGTACTTAGATCATCCAACGCAAACTCATTTACTTCCCTTTCTAATTTCCATACTGTAATACCTAAGGGAGGTAAAGTTAATGAAATAGAATAATCTCTGCCGTGATATTTTACGGGTGAAGTCATGATTGATGTCATGTTGAGCAGCCCGCTGCCGGAATATTTTTCATCGTCAGAACTAAATATTTCTACCCAGGTTCCGCGATAGGGTACACCCACTCTATAATGGTGGCGAACCTCGGGCGTGAAATGACACACAACTATTAGAAGATCTTCCTTTACGTCGCCCTGACGCTGAAATGAAATTACACTTCCATCACTGTCGGAATAATCAATCCACTCAAATCCCTTATGCTCAAATTGATATTTATATAGCGCGGGCTGAGATTTGTAAAACGCATTTAAGTCACGCACTAGTTTTTGTACCCCCGAGTGGACTTCGTATTGTAGCAAGTGCCAGTCTAGACTTCGGTCGTGATTCCACTCCGCCGACTGTCCAAATTCCCCGCCCATAAATAAAAGTTTTGTTCCGGGGTGCATAAACATATAGCCCAGGAGCAATCTCAGGTTCGCAAATTTTTTCCACTCATCGCCAGGCATCCTCCCTAATAAAGATCCCTTGCCGTGAACCACTTCATCATGGGATAATGGAAGCATAAAATTTTCCATGAAAGCATACATGATGCTGAAAGTGATTTCATTTTGATGATACTTTCTATGTATTGGATCAAGCTTAAAATACTTCAACGTGTCATGCATCCATCCCATCATCCATTTTTGACCAAAACCAAGGCCTCCCAGGAAGGTTGGTCGCGAAACACCTGTCCAGGAAGTTGACTCCTCGGCAATAGTAATGGCATCGGGAAAGTGACTGTAGACAACCTCATTCATTTCTTTCAAGAAAGTGATAGCTTCGATATTTTCATTGCTGCCAAATTGGTTGGGTATCCATTCTCCGGCTTTCCGCGAATAATCTAGGTACAGCATCGAAGCTACCGCATCTACCCGCAGGCCATCGATGTGAAATTGATCAAGCCAGAACAACGCGTTGCTTATAAGAAATGATCTTACCTCATTGCGACCATAATTAAAAATGTAACTCTTCCAGTCGGGATGAAATCCCTTACGAGGATCCTCGTGTTCGTACAAGTATGTACCATCAAATTTGAAGAGGCCATGATCGTCGCCAGGAAAATGCGATGGCACCCAATCCATAATCACACCGATACCTTCCCGATGAAAGCAATCGATGAGATATTTAAAGTCCTCCGGGCTACCGAACCGGCTAGTGGGCGCGTAGTATCCAGTAACTTGATAACCCCACGAGCCGAAGAACGGATGCTCCATCAAAGGCAGAAATTCTACATGTGTGAACCCCAAATCGCGGACGTATTGGACCAGCTCATTTGCCATCTCCGGATAGTTTAGTGAGCGGTTACCATCCTCAGCTTTTCGTCGCCATGAGCCATAATGCACCTCGTATACAGAATATGGCTTGGGTTTTCCAGCTTCCTTCTGGCGTTCCGAAAGCCACGCACTGTCTTTCCATTCGTACTTTGACTCCCAGACGATCGAAGCGGTCTTGGGCGCTGTTTCGCAGTAGCTGGCAAACGGATCGGATTTCACGACGTAATCTCCCGTAATAGAATGAATAGCGAATTTATAGGCCTCACCGTGATTGATACCTGGGAAGAAAGCCTCCCATATTCCTGATTCATCCCAGCGTGCGCCTAATGAATGTTGCTTATCTTGCCAATGATTAAAATTCCCCAGTACCGAAACACTCCGGGCATTTGGCGCCCACACGGCAAAATAGGTTCCTTTATGTTCATCTGTGTCGATGACATGGGCACCCAGCTTCTCATATAGCTTGTAATGCTTTCCGGATTTGAATAAGTAAATATCAAAGTCTGTTAGCAAACTGAAGCCTTCAGAAGTTGATACCGTTGATTTTGAAGATGCTTTCTTTGCCATACATGTAAGGTTTGGGGCGACATAGAATCGGCTAAATTTGATGCCGCATATTCTGTGTCGTAACTATTTTTTCTTATTATCTTCTTTCTCTTCCTGATACCTCTTCATAATATAGTGAATTCCTCTCAAAGGTATGATTGTCCAGTCCGGGCGTCCATTTAATTCATATCCCAATTCGTAAATTGCCTTTTCAAGCAGAAACGTTCGTATAAGCACGTCATCCTCCTTTGAAAGCGTGCTACCCATATTCATTCTCTCCATATAAGCTCCCAGATAAAACCGGCTGACATAATGTTGCCATTGTTCCGCCCAGCTTTCCAAAAACTCCAAGTCCCGTTCGCGATAATTCTCATTCAACAAGATCTTCCCAAACGCTGCATAATGAATTGACCGCATCATTCCTGCTACGTCCTTCAAAGCACTTTTCTTCAGCCTTCTCTCGCTGAATGACAGCCCGGGTTCACCTTCAAAATCGATAATGACAAAATCCTTTCCCGTGAAAAGTACTTGTCCCAGGTGATAATCTCCATGGATCCTGATTTTATGACTCCTGATCTTCAGTTGGTACACTTCGCTAAAACACTCCATGATCGCACCCTCCATGGCAAGCACTTTTTTTGCAAACTGCTGCACCTCGGGCGTTAGTTTAGGAAGGGTTGTCTCCAACAAGTTAAATCGGTCTTTGACCAGCTTTCGCAGTGAAGAGTATAGAGAGCGCTGATAATTGGCTGTAAAACTTTCGGGAGCAAATGCTGGGTTTGAAGTATTAGAGCCCAGCGCCAGGTGCATCTCTGCAGTGCGCAAGCCGAGACGAACCATCCGCTCATAGAAGCCACGACCAATGAACTCCTGGATAACATCAGGAGCCTCCTCGAATTTTATTGCCGCTTTATTGATGAGCTTTGGCAAGGCTATCGTTTTTGCCTTTGCCATGATCCGTTCGTAAAATCTTCCGACGGAATCTACAGACATACTCCACGCCTCCCCCTGGTTTTCCACTTTCTGTTGCAATAGGCCAAATACAATATGTCCACCATCCTGATCTTGATATTCAACACTCCCAGCGTAGCGTGGAGAATTTCGGAAGTTCGTATGCTCTGACAAGAATTGCACAATCTCAAGCTCCGGGTTAATCTCGCTTTCAAGCTTTCTATAGAATTTGAAAAAGTACTGGTCATTATAAATTATAGCCGTATTGCTTTGGTCTGCCCGCAGGATCTTGGAATCTATTTCCTTATTGACATCGATCTTTGCAAAGACGCCTGCCTTGAATAACAACGAACCTCCGTCATCAACTCTGACTTTCGTCTCCTTTCCCATGCTCATGAAAAGGAAGTCACGGAATAGCTTGTCATAGCTGCTATCCATGATAAATCCGGCTTTGCCCTGTATCTCAGCGCGACAAACTACACTCTGAACGGTGTACTCAACACGTTCCATAATGCTGTCTGAAGGAAGGAATGCCAGAGGAAGGAAATAGAGTTCTGGCAAGCGCTGAACATAATCAACCTGGATGACGGCCAAGAAGTGTGTGTCGCCATCTACTTTCACAGGGATCGTTTTTTGCATGTTTACCTTGCTGACCACCTTTGCCTTTCCTCCAAACCACCGGCACTTTTTCATAAAAGGCAGCAATACTTTTCTTTCCAGGATGCGCAGCTCGTTGTAATTATCGAACAATTTTTCCCAGGATACATCGGTCCTAAGCAAGTAGAGTTCTCCGCTCGGTTCCTTTTCCTTTTTCTCAGCAACATCCACCTGAAACCAGAAATATCCGTAAGGTCCGATTGTAATAGGGTAATCACCGTCACCTACACTCATGAATCTGTTTTGGCTAAAGACCTCAGTAATATCACAGCCCTTATATTCTGCCAGATTGATAGTCGTTGATTGCGAGAACTGAGAGAGATTAGCAACTACGACTATGTTTTGCTTTTCATGTGTGCGGACGAAGGACAATACCTTTGCGTTGGAGCTCTCCAAAAACTTCATGTCGCCGCGACCAAATATGTTAAGCCTTTTGCGCATCGAGATCACTTGTTTCATCCACCATAAAAACGAGGATGGATTCTCCTCCTGGGCAGCTACGTTCACCGATTCATGTCTGTAGGCAGGATCGGTAACAATGGGAAGGTATAATCTTTGTGGGTTTGCCTTAGAAAATCCAGCGTTCAAATTCATGTCCCACTGCATGGGTGTACGCACTCCATATCGATCGCCAAGGTAGACGTTGTCACCCATTCCGATTTCATCCCCATAATACAACACGGGCGATCCGGGCAATGATAGCAAAATGGCGTGTAGGAGTTCCGCTTTTCTCCGGTCGTTATTCATCAAAGGTGCCAGGCGACGTCTGATGCCCATGTTGAATTTAGTGTTGCTATCGTGAGCATACGCTTTGAAGAGATAATCTTTTTCCTCTTCAGTAACCATTTCCAATCCAAGCTCATCATGATTCCGCAAGAAAAGCGCCCATTGACTATTGGGAGGCGTTTCCGGGGTCTGTTCCATTATATCTATGATCGGATAACTATCTTCGGTGCGCAACGCCAGGAACATACGCGGCATGAGCGGATAATGAAAATTCATGTGGCATTCCTCTCCCCCACCAAAGTAATCTGCAGCATCCTCTGGCCACAGGTTTGCCTCTGCAATCAGAATCCTGTTCTTGTAATTCTTGTCAATATGGCTTCGAAGTCTCTTGAGGTAAGCATGAGTCTGCGGCAAATTTTCGCAACTCGTACCTTCTTCCTCGTACAGGAAAGGCACCGACGACAACCTGAAACCATCAACTCCCAGCTTCATCCAAAAATCAACTATCTTGATCATTTCAAGTTGTACCTCAGCGTTGTCAAAGTTCAGTTCCGGTTGGTGCCTGAAGAAACGATGCCAATAATATGCTTTTGCATCTGGATCCCAGGTCCAGTTGGTAGACTCTTCTGAGGTAAAAATGACCCTTGCCTCTTTGTATTTTTCGGGCGTATCACTCCAAACGTAGAAATCCCTGTATCGCGTACCCGCCTTTGCTTTTCGCGAACGCTTAAACCAGGGATGTTGATCGGAAGTGTGGTTTAGGATAAGTTCTGTGATGATCCGCAATCCCCTGCGGTGTGCCTCTTTAAGAAACTGCTTAAAATCAGTTAGTGTACCAAAATCCGGATGCACGTCACAATGATCTATGACATCGAATCCGTCATCTTTTAAGGGCGAGGTATAAAACGGCAGTAACCAGATCGTATTGACTCCAAGATCTTCCAAATAGTCAAGCTTTTGAATTAATCCCTGAAAGTCGCCAATGCCGTCTGCGTTGCTGTCAAAGAAGGCGCGTACGGACACCTCGTATATTATAGCATCTTTAAACCACAGGGAGTCATTCATTCTCGGCAGTAAGCTCATTACATAAATGATTCGTGAACTTCTAGTTTAAACAGATGAAATGGCATCTTGTACGGATCCAATTCTATATAATTCCATTCCTGCGTCCAGGTGTACTGCTCATCGGTAACAATGTCATGGGCCTTAACGTTAACCCTACCGTTAATCTTTAATGTACTTAAGGGCAATTGAACATATCCCGATTGACGACCATGTGCATCCAGGTTCACAACTAGTAGTATGATATTGGAAAGATCATCTGTTGCCTTCAGATAGCCCAGAAGATTTTCGTTTTCGATCGTACAAAACTGGAGATTCCATGTTGACTGCAACGCCTTGTTATTCTTCCTGGCCGCATTGAGTATCGATATAATATCAGTCATGCGGTTCGTCTTTTTCCAATCGTGATGTTTTATCTCATATTTTTCGGAGTTAAAATATTCTTCTTTACCCGGCATTGGAATATTATCATGCCATTCGTAAGCCGGTCCGTAGATACCATAGTTAGATGAAAGAGTAGCAGCCAGCGCCAACCGGATGATAAAAATATTTTCACCCTGATGTTGTAAATGGTACGGCAGAATGTCAGGGGTATTAGGCCAGAAATTGGGACGAAAATAATTACGCGATGGACCGAATACTAGCTCGTTCATGTATTCTGTGAGCTCCTGTTTCGAAACGCGCCACGTGAAATAGGTATACGACTGGGTAAATCCGATCTTTGCCAGGGAGGCCATCACTTTGGGGCGTGTAAACGCCTCTGACAAAAAGATGATATCAGAATACTCCTTATTCACTTCATGTATAGCCCACTCCCAAAACGCAACGGGTTTGGTATGCGGGTTATCAACGCGAAAGATCTTTACCCCCTGATCGATCCAGTAGGTTATTACGGATTTCAGTTCATTCCACAACCCAAACCAATTTTCATTCTCAAAATTAAACGGATAAATGTCCTGATATTTTTTTGGAGGATTTTCTGCATATTGAATTGATCCATCCGGTCGTTGTTTGAACCATTCGGGATGATCGTTCACATAAGGGTGGTCTGGTGCGCATTGAAATGCAATGTCCAATGCCACATCAATGCCGTGTTTCCTCGCTTCGGATATGAGAAGTTTATATGACTCCAGCGAACCAAGCTCTGGGAGAATTGACTTATGCCCTCCTTCGTCACTACCGATAGCCCAAGGTGACCCAGGTTCCCCCGAATCAGCTTTTACATTGTTATTTTTTCCTTTGCGATTGACCTTGCCAATGGGGTGAATCGGTGGGAGGTACAATACATCAAAACCCATCGCCGAGATGCGGGGTAAAAGTCTGATAACGTCTTTGAAAGTTCCATGCTTCCGATCCAGCGATGCTGATCTCGGAAATAATTCATACCAGGCGCTGAAGTTAGCTTTCTCGTGTTCAACTACGACTTTCAATTGCTTGTGATATGTGTGCGCATGTTGTACGAGCGGGTGTCCGTGAACAACTGCTGCAAACTCAGGGCTGAGAACAAAAGCAATGGCCAGAGAATACTCTTGTTCCAGCTTCTTTGACACGCTCTTTAAAGTTTCATGGCTGTGTGCCAACGTTTTCAGCATAGCAACACCTTCCTGCAGTTCGAGGTGTACATCAACGCCCGCGTCTGCCTTTTTCCTAAAGCCGTCATACCAAGTTTCAAAATGGTCTACCCACGCTTGAAGGGTAAATCTGTAAATACCTTTTTCCTCCGCGTAGAAGGACGCACGCCACTCATCGTTCCTGATGTGCAGCATTTCACATTCTTTCCATTTTGCTTCGCCTTCCTTCTTAAACAACAACCTTGCGCGGATATGGTCATGCCCATCTACGAATATGTCTGCAGTAACATCCACTCTTTCACCAACGGTGCGTTTCGCTGGATACAACCCTTCGTCTATTTGTGGTTGTACATTTTCTATTACGACTCTTGATTGTCCTTTTAAATCCATTATTCCAAAATTACAGTGCTAAATGCCGGAAGTTTTAATTCACTATCCTTCCAGGTGTAGTCGTCGTTCGAGTAGTACTTAACATCATCGAAGCTACCCAGGTCGCCTTCCAGTTTTATCGTAACTTCTACATCCGAGACATTATGAACAACCAGTTCCTCCTCATCCTCAAATGTGCGCTTAAAACTAACGATCTCCGAGACATTAATAGGAGAATACTCAATCTCGCCACGGGTCAATGGTAAACTGGAGTTTCGGTATTGTATCAGTTTCTTATAGAAATTCAGCAGTGATGAGGGATCGTTTTCCTGAATTCGTTGAGGAACCACTGTTTCATCTGTGCTAAACTCCGGTTTTTCCCAAGATGTTTCCATGGGATCTTGCTGATCAACATCCCAGTTAAATGGCTCTCGTACATATGCATCAGGTCCAAAAAAATCTTCATATGTTTTCAACTTGTCGCCCAACATGCCGATTTCTTCACCATAATACAAATAAGGAGTTCCAGGCAAAGTCAATAAAAGGGAAGCGGCGATACGAGCTTTATTTTGATCTCCCTTTAATTCCGTTAACAGCCTGGTTTGATCATGGTTCTTGATAAAAGTAGCGTCCAGATATTCTGTTGTGATTGATCTGTAATAGTCACTGATTTCCTTATATTTTTTGACTAGCCCAATCGTATCCATCCCTGAGGATGCGACACTGGTGATTGCATAACCCAGGTCAAAGTTGAACAACGATGGCAAGCCTTTCAGATATGGTGCCACGGTCTTTGCGTCTGACCAAACTTCGCCCACCAGATAAACATCCGGGTTTATCTTCTCCAGTTCCGTTCTGAACCAAACCCAAAATTCATGATTGTCTGCAGCACGTTCATCAGGAAATATATGTCGCGCTGCATCCATTCTGAATCCATCAACCTTTACATCGTTGAGCCAGAATCTGGCAATATCAAGTATCTCTTCCCGCACCTGAGGATTATCAAGATTTAAGTCAGGACAAAGGCCGTTGAAGTATCCGTAGTATTGTTCATTGACGGTGTCGCCATTGATAGCGTGCCACTTGCGAATATTATCAGAGTCAAGTGAAACGGTCTTTTTAAAGATCTGATTCCTGATCGAATCCTTTTTTGCCCACACATAGTAATCCCGGTATGTGTTATCCTTACTTTTTTGGGCCTCAAGGAACCATGGATGCAAGTTGCCGGTATGATTGATTACATAATCAGTTATAATCTTGATGTTTCGCTTGTGTGCCTCGTCTACAAAGGTCTTAAAATCAGCTAGCGTGCCATAGTCAGGGTCTATGTTCTTGTAGTCAATGACATGATACTTGTGATACGTGTCGGATGGCATAATCGGCATGAGCCAGACACCATTGACGCCAAGGTCTTTAAGATAGTCCAATTTTGAAGTCAGCCCTTTGAAATCACCTTTGCCGTTTCCGTCTCCATCCGCGAAAGACATTACAAATATTTCGTACTTAACGCCGTGAGGCCATTCTACTACATTGGACGGATTTTCATTATTGCACGCTGTCATCAGCGCGCAGGTCAATAGCAGGAAAATGAGAGTCGGCCGGTTCACAGGAAATCGTTATTTGATTTTTAAAATATAAGAACTGAAAGGTTTGCAATTCAACTCAAACTGAAAACCCTGACTCAGTCCAACTTCTACCTCTCTCCATAATAAATCACGGGCGATATATGCGCCGTCCGCTTCAAGTCCCATGGCTGAAATTGCATCGATTGGAATCTGAACTTTAATAAGCTGATCTTTAGTGTTGAAGCTATTTATGATCAGTAATCTTTCGTCACCTGCAAAGCGAAGGAAGACATGAATGCGATCGTTAATATTACCGGCCGACATGTTAGAGGATGTAAGGTCCATATAGCCGCCCTGTGTGATCGCAGGATTTCGGGAAGCGAGATTCAAAAGATCGCTGTAGAATTGACGAAGCTGCTTCTGTTCTGCACTCAACGAATCTCCGTTAAACGTGCCTCCATTCATCCACTTCTGGTGCTCTGGCATGCCCCAATAGTCAAAAATAGTAGTCCGACCATCATCAACCTGAAACCCCTCTGCACCTGCCCCTGGCTCCCCGACTTCTTGCCCGCAATATATCAGGACGGGCCCGCGGTCAATGGTTGCACTAACAACCATTGCTGGCAATGCTTTCCACATATCACCTGCGAAAAACCTGGAAGCGATACGCTGCTCATCATGATTCTCCAGGAAATGCAACATCTTGTCGTTAATCCCGGAAAGGCTTTCATGAATTTCATGTATATCAGCAGAACTTCGCTGCCCATTTAACAAGAGCCGCAACGTGTCATATAATTGAACTTTGTCGTACAGGTAGTCGAATCCACCTTTCGTTATGAAATTTCTATATTCAGCAGGATTATAAATTTCTGCGATGAAAACAACGTTCTGATTGATTGCTTTAATTTGGGGGATAACCCAATTCCAAAATTCGACCGGGACCATTTCAGCCATGTCGCACCGAAATCCATCAATATTTTTTGCAGCCCAAAAAGTTAGAATGTCTTTCATTTTAATCCAGGTGTCAGGGATGGGATCGAAAAATTTCTGACGCCCGTTCTGAATGTCCACCCCGTAATTGAGTTTTATTGTCTCAAACCAGTCCGTAATTTTTGGGCGAGAATCAAACTGATCATTGCCGGTCGCCTTAGCCGGATTTTCGTCAAATTTTCCGTCCTTAGTTGGAAAGGTATTTTCCCTTCCCAACGGTTCGTACCCAGGCGGCACCTGAAAGGATTGGCCCAGCAAATAATAAAAATTATTTTTTGGGCTGAATGCCACCGTCTTATCATCTGTCTCGCCAAGATCCTGCGCGCCCGCGGGTTTTGCATCCGATTTATACCTGCGCGCGACGTGGTTTGGTACAAAATCAATAATTACTTTCAGCCCTTCCGCATGGGTTCGATCAATGAGTTGCTCAAACTCCCTCATGCGTCGGGTGATACTTTGCGCCAGGTCGGGATCAACATCATAGTAATCTTTTATCGCGTAGGGAGAACCCGCCCTCCCCTTTACAACGTCAGCATCGTCGAGCGGAATCCCATAGGATGTATAGTCTGTCAGGACGGCATGCTCGATCACGCCTGTATACCATATATGAGAAATCCCTAGTTCCTTAATCCTCCTCAAAGCCTCAGTGCTGATGTCGTTGAACTTACCCACACCATTTTCCTGAATAGTCCCGTATGGTTTATTTACGGAGATCTTATTGCCGAACAGCCTGGGTAACAATTGATAGATCACAATTTTTCCGGAAACAGTTTGTGTCATAACCGCGGGGGGTATTTTTTCCTTCGCAGGAGTACAAGCGAGGGCAATCATAAAAATAAGTACTGCCCATTTCATCGAAAAAAGAATTTTATGTTAGGAGAAATTTGACAGGCGACAATCATAGTTAAGCTCTTACATGGCACTCAGACAATAATTCCCATGTAATATAAAAAATCCGGGGGCATTAGATTTCCCCTGTCTATATTTTGTTTGCATCCACCTACCTCGAATATTCAGTAAAATCGCACGTGAAGGTTCCGGAAGAATGGGGCAATCGTTGTAGCACGCCCGCTCGCCGAGGTCATAATCCACCGGTTATTATTAGCGTAAATTTTCAGGTCGAAATTCTGGAGCGTCTCGCGCGATAAAGATGGAAGAATAGTACAATAATACAGATGAGCAGTCCCATGAATTCGCGCGTTTCCTCTATGTACGGAAACTGCATCTTAGCCAGGTCATCAAACAACATTTCCTTATTATCATTCCTGAGCCACTCCAAAGTACCAGGAATGTAAACCAAGCTGTAACCAATGAAAAGCACCAGAATTCCAATGATAACTTTCTTTGGATAAACCTCAAAGATCGCCATGACGCAAAGCACGGCCATTCCGCCGTAAATAAGAATCCATAGCACTGGATCCGGGTCATTGATCTGGACAAATGCAAAAAGTAGAAACATTACGGCCAGTACAAAATTTAAAATTCGCATAATGAATAGTTCAGCCAGTTGCAATATGCAAAAAATTAGGTCACATCAGTGAGGGTGATCACGGATCGCATTTTTGGAATGTAATCCGTAAAAAAAAGATGTCGGATTCTCATCCGACATCTCAAAGTAAACCTGTAGAAAAAACCTATAAACTCTTAAGATACTTGGCGCTCTCGGCCGCACTATCGATCGGAGTTCCTGGGAAAGTATCATACTCGACATACCAATGTTTCATTCCTGAAAGTTTAGCCTTCGTAAAAAGCGATTTGTAATCAATGGAGCCGGACCCTACGTTTGCATTCTTGCTAGGATCGTTTTTATCCATATCCATTACATGCCATTGTTCGAATCGGCCGGGATGTTGCGTAAAATATTTTACCGGATCCTGGCCTGCATTTATTATCCAATAAATGTCAAGTTCCATGCCTACTTTTTTCGGATCGAGTTCCTTTAACATTACATCATAAGGGATTTGTCCATCCACTGTTTCAAATTCAAAAGCGTGATTGTGATATTGGAAACGAATGTCATATTTATTACAGACCTCTCCAGCCGCGTTTAAGTCAGCACAAATGCTCTTATAGGAGTCGATTGTTTTGCGTTGAGGTTCGGCGATGTATGGAACTACCATGTATTTTTGTCCATTCTTTTTTGCATCTTCAACTGCTTTTTGCCAGGTATCTCCCTTGATTTTGTCTAGGCCGTAATGCCCGCTTACAACGGCCATGCCTAGACCTTCTGAAAACTTGCAAAATTCCGTAAAGTCCATTCCAAAGATTTTCCCATCGGCATAGCTATACGTTTCCAGTTCCTTGTAGCCAAAGCTGGCTACTTGCTGAAGAACGCCTTTCGGATCCTTTCCTATCGTCTCGCGCAAAGTGTAGAGCTGCAATCCTATCTTCTTCATCCGCTTTCCAGCCGCCAAAAAGGATGGCAATGAGAGCATCCCGACAGCAGCGAATGATGCAGTTTGTACGAATTCTCTTCTTTTCATGGTTGTAGTGGTTAGGTTAGGTAGGCTTTATCTGTTCTCGAGCTGAATTCCAATAAAGTTAAACATTGATTTATCCTTGTTCGCAGAATTTCTAAATACAATGTATAAATCGTGATAGCCGGTTGTTGGTCGCAGGCTTGTTGTCGCTTGTGATACGCCGGAGCCGGAGATATTTACACTTCCTAAGAGCGGACCGTCTGGTTTGTCCAGGTGTATCTCGACCGTCCCACCCTTGTGGTCCTTCGCGTCAAGGTAGGCCATTACCTTAGCCCTCTTCACACCCGTTAGGTCGAGGTTCCTATACATGGCGTGCGCACCATCCAGCAGATTCTGAAGCGAGTGATTACCTTGCCAATTTGCTTTCCGTGCAATTCTCAAAGCATCGACCTCATTCGCCCGCAAAAATGCGCTTCGTAAAATCAACGCGTCGGTTGCGCTTAATGAGGGCAGGTTGTTGACCGGCTTGTCGCCGTAGGTGGCGGTCAGCACATAAACGCCATCCGTTTCCCGGCCGGGAGTGACGGTTCCTGATGTAGGTAATTTGCTTGGCGCTTTGGCATCGGCGAGCGACAAAATATACGCTACCATTTTAGTCGCATCAGCATCGGTGATCTGCGGGTGTGCAGCCATCTCGGTTGTGCCCCATACACCTGATCCGCCCTTTATGATTTTGGTCGCTAGATATACCGAAGCATCTTTTTGAGAATTGTATTTAGCAGCTACATCTTTATAGCTCGGCCCGGCTGACTTTTGATCAATCAAATGACAAGACTTGCAATCGCTTTTTTCCATAAGTACCTTGCCAGGCATTTCTACCGGCGCCGATTGGTGGCCTTGTGCAATATGAGTCATGTCAAAGCCCTTCATATAATCAAAGGTTACCGTTACATCCTCATCCTTGATACTTCCGTCCTCGGTTGAGCCATCCTCAGGATCCTGCACTGTTATTCTGTATTTCGTTGGGGTACCACCGAAAAAGAACGTCTTATTACCTTCCGTGATTTCGGACTTCACCACAGGTGACTGATTACCTGCGACTACGCGGACGGTCGCCGTGCTGCTCGCGCCCTCATCATCTTTAACCGTAAGGATGGCATCGACGGCCTCGGGCTTGTCAAAAGTAACCGAAAAATTGCCGTCTGATGAGGAATGTGTTTTGCCAGCGGCCTTAAGCTCGTAGGTCATCTTATCTCCATCAGGATCGTTGGAACCAGCAGCGGAAAACTTAATCGACAATGGGATTGCACCAGCGACTTTATCGGCCTGCACCTTCGCGACAGGTGGGCGATTGCCTTTATTATAATCGATGCGAACCAACCTCGCGTCCAGATTCCGACTAAACCATTTCGTTCCATATTCCAGCATATACAGTTTACCATCAGGCCCATATGCCATATCACTAATATTATTAAATGATGTATTTGGCATAAATGGTTCTATGTCAGTAATTGCACCTCTGTCGTTCATGCTGGCCAGATAAATCCAGTTACGCATCCAGTCGAAGAACATCAGCTTTCCGTCAAAGTAAGTAGGAAATGCCGTGTCAATTCCTTTAAAATTTTCAGAGTAGTATATCGGTCCGGCCATGGCATTTCTTCCTCCAATCTTCACCATAGGAAACTCGTCAGACCTTTCATAAGGGTACCAAATAAATGGAGGGCTTACAGGCGGCAGCTCCCGTTTCCCTGTATTATTCACAGACTCGTTCACGGGTGCCTTCGGATCCCATTTGGTTGAGACATTTTTGGATGCAAAGTCATATTTGGCGTAGGGGTAATTGTTACCAACAAAATATGGCCATCCGAAGAAGCCAGCTTTCTGCGCCTGGTTCAGTTCGTCGTACCCACGCGGTCCCCGCAGCGAGTCGTTTTGGCCGGCATCTGGACCAACGTCGCCCCAGTAGAGGAAACCGGTTTTTTGATCAACCGAAATCCGGTAAGGGTTACGGCACCCCATTACATATATTTCCGGCCTTGTATCTGGTTCGCCCTTAGGAAAGAGATTCCCCTCAGGAATAGTGTAGCTCCCATCTGATTCAGGATGAATACGCAAGATTTTTCCTCGCAGATCATTTGTGTTGGCGGAAGACTTCTGCGCATCAAATGGAGCACGGCCTGGTGTTTCGTCTGAGGGGCTAAATCCATCAGACTCAAAAGGACTGGTGTTGTCGCCCGTTGATACAAATAAATTTCCTCCGGGACCGAATGCAAGGGACCCCCCAGTATGGCAACACGTCTCACGTTGGGTAACAACCTCCAGCATTTCCTTCTCAGACGACTCATCAATCTTACCATCTTTGAAGACAAAGCGTGAAAGAATATTTGCAGATCTCTCGGGATGTGAGTAGAAAATGTAGACCCAATTGTTTTTTGAAAAGTCGGGATCAGCTGTGATCCCAATCATGCCATCTTCAAATTTAGTCCCTACTTTGAAGTTGTTGATCACATTAACCTTGCCATCGGCAGGTGAGTACAACTTGACGGCACCTTTTCGTTCAATAAAAATAATTCTGCCGTCTGGCAGTATTGTCATTTCGGTCGGTTCATCAAGATTGAAATCCAATACAGTTTTAGTAAATCGGTTTTCTTCCGGTGCACGAATTGTCTTCGCTTTTGAATAATCTAATTTCGCTGGCCCTCCCGTTACGTATTTGATCCCTTCCAACAAGTGGTCGCGAAAAAGAGAGTCAGCATAACTCTCCGGAGTGTGACCCATACCTGTATAGAATGAACGCCCACCCTCAAATTCATGATACCAGGCAATGGGATGATAATCTCCATTTTCGCCTCCTTCGTATGAAGACTCGTCTAGGGTATACAAGACGTTAATATCTTTTGATATTCTTTTATAATTGTACAACTCATCAGTGCGTATCCATTCCTTCGGCAGATTTTTTACCATTTCGGAATCTTGAGCCTTTACAAATTTTGCCTGTTGGGTTTTGGGATGGCTTTTGAAATAAGCGCCGAGCAAGTCGCCATACCAAGGCCATTCATATTCTGTATCTGCGGCAGCGTGGATACCCATAAAACCACCACCAGCTTCAATGAATCGCTTGAAGTCAGCTTGTTGTACAGGATCCAACACATCTTGGGTGGTATTCAGAAAAATAACGGCCCTATATCTCTTGAGAGAGTCTTCATTAAAATAAGCGGCATTCTCCGTCGTGTCTACTTCAAAATCATTGCTGCGGCCGATTTCGGATAGGGTGATTTTGCCGACGCCTATTGACTCATGCCGGTAGCCTTTAGTTTTTGAGAATACGAGAATTTTTGTTTTGTGTTTCTCACCGCAAGACACCATCAAGCAGAGCACTACAAAAAACGAAATGTAAGATTTCATGAATTAAAGATTAAGTTCAAGGACGGTGCCTTTCATTTCAATTCCCGGATCTTGATGTTCCGGAACCACACGGCGTCCCCATGGTCTTGAAGTGCAATATGACCCTTTAGTGCCTTGCCAAACCCAGGCATTGTATTGAATTTGCTTTTTGCAACCATAGCATCCCACTCGGGTGTATGCATTGTAAATTGAACGACCTTCGTTCCATTAAGCCAAAATTCCATCTTCGCATTTTTAGAAACAATACGCACCTGATTCCATTCACCAGCAGGTTTAACCGTTTCCTTTGAGCAGGATATAAGATCATAAAGATCGCCTGCCCGGTGCTTAATTATTTTTGCATCAGGATGGCAACTATTATCGAGCACCTGCATTTCAGGGCCTGTATTATATGTATTCTCATATTTGTCATCTTCAACGACGTTGAATATTATCCCGCTATTGCCACAGGCCGCAATCTTCCACTCAAGGGCAAGTTCATAGTCCTTGTATTCCTTATCTGTCATAATGTCCCCGCCACCAGAAGTTACTGATTTGTCCAGATATAGTTCTCCATTTGAAACCTTCCAGCGATCGGTCACTTTGTTGCTTTTGTAGTTTCGCCAGCCGGATGTTGTTTTGCCGTCGAACAAAAGGGTCCATCCATCCTTCTTTTCCAGATCAGTTAAAGTATTTTGCCCCCAGACTGGCATAGGACTCCAAATAAGTAGTAGTATCGCGGCGAAATTCGCGCGGTAAAAATATCTCATAGCCTCTGCGTTAGGTTTATTAGTCTTTCGGCTTCTCTCCGTCCAATGAAAGAACATACATGGCCATCTTTTCGGCATCTCCCATAGAAAGATCGGCGTGAGGCGACATGGGGATCTCACCCCAAACGCCACTACCACCATTCTTAATCTTGCCTGCAAGCAGGGTTACGTTCGCTTTGGTGAATTCATATTTTTTGGCAACTTCGGTGTGAGAAGGGCCGACAAGTTTATTGGTTGCGTGATGGCATGTCTTACAATCACTAGCATCTACCAAGACCTGGCCCTGAGCTACTAGATCTTCCGACGATGCCTCCTCAGGCGCATCAGTTTCGAAATCCTCATAGGCTTCGTCTGTATTCTCTTCCTTAGCTTCTTCCTTTTTGCCTCCGCCACAAGATACCAGTCCGATACTCACGGCACCCAACAGGAAGAGTGAATAAAATATTCTTTTCATAGTCTGTTTGTTTTTAAGATAGCGATCAAATTAAACTCTTTATTTCAGGCGCTACAAATTTGTCAAGTGCAATCAACTAAACTGAAGCGAAAAAAACTTGCATTCTTTTTATGGTTTTAAAGTCCCAACACTTTCCTGTTGAACCGGGTATCTTTTCCCGTTGCTGCAAAATCATCAAACGCTTTTTCAGTCACCCGAATGATGTGGTCTCTGATAAACTCTGAACCTTCAACAGCTCCTTGCTCAGGATGTTTAATGGCACACTCCCACTCCAATACAGCCCACCCATCAAAGCCATATTGAGCTAGTTTCGAAAAGATCGTTCTGAAGTCAACCTGACCATCACCTAACGACCTGAATCGTCCAGGTCGGTCGACCCAATTTTGGTAACCGCCATAGACGCCACTTCTGCCCGTCGGGTTGAACTCCGCGTCCTTCACATGAAACATTTTTATGAATGGATGATAAAAATCGATGTATTGCAGGTAATCTAATTGTTGCAAGACAAAATGACTTGGGTCGTACAATATGTTGCAGCGCGTATGTTTACCTGTTGCTTCCCAGAAGCGTTCGAATGTAATGCCATCGTGCAGGTCTTCGCAGGGATGTATCTCATAACACAGATCTACACCACCTTTGTCAAAGGCGTTGAGGATTGGCAGCCAGCGTTTCGCAAGCTCTTTAAATCCATCCTCTACCAGCCCGGGAGGCCGCTGTGGCCACGGATACACTGTATGCCACATCAAGGCACCGGAAAACGTGACATGGGCAGTCAGACCGAGATTCTTGCTGGCGCGTGCGGCATATTTCAACTGTTCAACCGCCCAGGCTGTACGTTCCTTCATATTGTTGCGCACGGCTTTTGGAGCGAATGCATCGAACATCTCCGTATATGCGGGATGAACCGCCACCAGTTGACCTTGTAAGTGCGACGCCAGTTCTGTGATCTGTAAACCGCACGATTCAACCGTGCCCTTTATTTCGTCACAATAATCTTTGCTTTCCGCCGCCTGCTTCAAGTCGATGCATCGCTTGTCCCAGGATGGAAGTTGCACCCCCACGTAACCCAGTGAGGCAGCCCATTTGCAGATGGTCTTAAGGTTGTCAAATGGAGGCTGATCGCCCATGAACTGTGCTAAGAAAATGGCCGGACCTTTAATTGTTTTCATTAAGTCTTCGAAATGCTTTTTAAGATTTAAAACTTTATTAAGGATAACTATTTGAGCGTCGTCCACTTCCTGTTAGAATTGGCGGACTTAACGACCGTTTGAACGAAGTTCATTCCCCGCACTCCATCCGCGACGTCAGGAAAATCGTATTTGGCAATATTCAATTTTTTGCCAGGTTTATAGTCGCGTAGGGCCCTGGAGAAAGATCGGTAGATATTCGCGAATGCTTCCAAATATCCCTCGGGGTGTCCGGCAGGAGTTCTGGTAAAGGATTTGGCTTCATCCGATAAATACTTTTGACCTGCTCGAATTATTTCCTTCGGCTTGTCAAGCCATTTCAGGATCATGGTATTTGGTTCTTCCTGCTTCCATTCCAGTCCGCCTTTCTCGCCATAGACCCTAATGTTTAAATTATTTTCCTCGCCTGCTGCTACTTGTGTTGCCATAAGCACTCCGGACGCGCCATTGTCAAATCGCAGCAGCATGGAGCTGTCGTCATCCAAATGCCTTCCTTTCACAACCGTATTCAACATGGCACAGATCTCTGTTATACGTAAGCCTGTGATGTACTCAGCGAGATTGGCGGCGTGTGTTCCGATGTCGCCAATTGCGCCTCCCATGCCTGACTGCTTAGGATCGGTTCTCCAGGAAGCTTGCATGTTCCCTGTCTTTTCCAATAATGTTGACAGCCAACCCTGAGGGTATTCTACATAGATCTTCCGGATCTTTCCGAAGGCTCCGTCAGCAACCATCTTCCGGGCCTCTTTAACCAATGGATATCCCGTATATGTATGTGTAAGACCCAAAAGCAATCCCGTCTTGTTCACCGTTTTTTCCAGAGTCTTGGCTTCGGCCAGGGAAAACGCGATCGGCTTTTCCACCAATACATGGAAGCCTGATTCAAGGGCCATTTGTGATGGACCGAAGTGAACATGATTGGGCGTAACGACTGAAACAAAATCAATGCGCTGGTCAGGAGGCAAGCTTTTTTCCTTCTCAAACATCTCCTGGTAAGTTTCATAAACCCGGTCGGGATTGAGATACAGTGCCTCGCCGGTCTCTTTGGATTCTCCGGGTATAATACTAAAGGCGCCGCATACCAACTCAATCTCACCATCGATACCGGCCGCCTTCCGGTGGACCGGTCCTATGAAAGAGGTAAGGCCACCGCCTACCATCCCCATGCGTAGTTTTCTTTTCATTCGTTAAGTTTTTTGAATTTTCAATTAAGGCCTAAAGATTGAAAAATAAAACAATAAAATTAATCGGAAACGATTGCGGTTTAGATAACGGCTACAAAATTTTTTGATCCTGCAATATTTAAATGGCGTTTTGGAAACTTACCCATTAGTTCTTTACTTACCTTTTTCCGAACCCCTGCTCCAAGATGATCGAATCTCTTTTCCTAAAGAACCTTTGGTATTTTGCCATGCATGGCTCCTTTCTCAAGCGTGGAAAGTTGGTGGCAAAAGAAATGCTGGGGGAGAAGATTGTTTTTGGGCGCGATGAAAATAACCAGCCTTTCGCCATGAGGGATAATTGCCCACATCGTGGGGTTCCCTTGTCAATGGGTTGGTATGATGGTACAATAATCCAGTGTTGTTACCATGGTTGGAAATTCGATCACACAGGCGCCTGTGTGGGTATTCCAGCCTTAGCGGACGATAAATTCGACACCAAAAAAATTAAAGTTTTTAAATATCCATGTAAAGAAATAAACGGTACGATCTGGATTTACATTCCACAAAATAAGGCGCAGATTCAGGGTGCAGATCAATACATTCCAAACCTGCTCGTGCCGCAGGATCAAAAGTTTCTGTTCGTTGAAAAAGTTATCATGCCTGCCGATATAGATCTCGCTGTAATCGGATTGATCGATCCAGCTCACGTTACGTTTGTTCACCAGTCCTGGTATTGGCGTTC
>JAICGJ010000040.1 GCA_025923195.1 Chryseolinea sp. | reverse complement strand
TACTACCCGCGCCGCCCTTGTTGGTGTTCTTCACTTTATTTTTTATACATAATAAAAGACAATCCTTATCGGCGTTGTCGACTTTCACATGTCATGCGAGTACCCTTGCATTAAATTCATCTTAATAAGCAGTTTATGAAGACAATAGTACTACTCGCTTTAGGTTCGTTTGCTGCGCATTTTTCCTGGTCGCAGTCACACGGTTTCAGGATTACAGAGCTGTTTCCCGTAGATGTTTCGCATTCGTACATCGGTTTCAATGTTAAGTATATGGGGTATGCGATGGTACGGGGAAGGTTCACCGAATTCCGTGGCGCCATAAGGTTTGATGAACAGGATCTGAAAAAAACGTCGGTAACGATGGTGATCGATGCAAACTCTATTAATACAGGGGACTCATGGCGAGATGACGATCTCAGGTCCGACAATTGGCTGGGTGTACAACATTATCCGAAGATTTACTTTATGAGCAAGAAAACGGATGTGACCCAATCAGGATTGTTAATCAGTGGTGATCTAACGATGCACGGCGTTACCAAGGGAGTTTCCATTAACCTGGATCGCCCAATTGGAATAGTAAAAGACGTTCGGGGTGATTCACAGATAATATTCACAGGGACACTTGCGATCAACCGTATTGATTTTGGAATCGAAGGAAAGAAATGGGCCGGCTTCGTGGAAGGAATTACCGCAGTAAGCGATGAAGTCAATATTGAATTGACCATCCTGGGCAAGCGAATCAACGCTGGCAATTTCAAAAATTGGGTAGCGGATGTTACTAGGCCGCACGGAAGGATTTACAATGTGGCGAAATCTAAAGACGTAGACAATGCGTTGATTGCATTTGACTCCATTCTCAACACCGATAATCACAAAGTGGACGCGGAGACCCTGAATACTGTCGGTCAAATGTTATTGAAGGAAAATAACGTTCAGGAAGCACTGGTGTTATTCAAACGAAATGTTCTCGCTTATCCAAAGGCGTCCATTGTGTATGAGTCATATGGAGAAGCGTTGGCCACGGCAGGGCAATGGGAGGAGGCACTGAAATCTTATAAAAAGGCAATTGAAGTCGATGAATGGAGTGTGGTGGCGAAGGAGGTAATCAGGTCGGTCGGGAAATAGTTTCCTTATCAATTGGGCGAGTTGGATGCAGTCCAATCGTGTCAACACTTAGGTCAGGCACTGGATGATTTGTATTTCAGAACTTCGTCAAAAAGAATTTGATGCGTGACATAAATGTTTGATATTCAAAAATTCATTTAGCCCTCTAAACCAATCATGAAGTTGAGCCTTAATATCGTGCTGTCTCTTCTGATGCTATTTTTGATCATTTCCTGTCGCAAGGAAAAAGATGCCCAGACTCCCGTTCCTCGATACATCGCGGTAAGCAGCGATAATCGATCTTATTTCTCGTATACTGACGGTTCGCCTTATATCCCGGTAGGAATAAACATGATCAATCCCAGCGGAAGCACCAGCTCTAATCCTGACACAGCGTTTTACGAAATCGAGCAATGGATGAAGGGACTGTCTGACAATGGAGGCAACTATATCAGGATCTGGCTTAGCCAATCATTCTGGGATATCGAAGATTCGGCAGGAAGATATAACGAAGACAAGGCCCAGCGGATAGATCGTTTTATCGACATGGCAAGAAAATACGGCCTTAGAATCAAAATAACGCTTGAGCATTTTCGCAGTCTCACGTTGGAAGAAAACCCTCAGCGCTGGGCAACAAAATTTGTTTATCACAAGTCGCACGGTGGTCCGCTTGACAGTATTCGACAATACCTCACTTCTGCCGAGGGCCAGCAGCTGTTTCTCAATAAGCTGGATTTTTACAAACAGCGATATGGATCGGATACGCTGTTCTTTGGATGGGAACTTTGGAACGAAATGAACGCCATGAAGGGTCCGGAGGACAGCGTCTTCTTTGCCTGGAATGTAAAAATGCTCGACGAGGTAAAGAAAAGGTTTCCAGAAAACCTGGTGATGCAAAGCCTCGGCAGTTTCGATACAGATGGTGTCAGGAGTCTTTATAAAAGAATGATGTTGCTGGATGGAAACGAAATTGCTCAGGTGCATCGCTATCTTGATCTGGGGGCGCCGATGGACATATGCCATCAGTCGATGGATATTATTTGTGCTTCGGCAGTCAGCGAAATATTATCATATGAAACTGGCAAGCCCGTGATCCTTGCTGAAACGGGAGCCGTCGAACCTCGCCATGCCGGGCCAAGCAAATACTATCCCTTGGATACCGCAGGCATCTTATTGCACGACATTCTTTTTGCACCATTTTTTTCCGGTTCTGCGGGTGCAGGTATGAGCTGGCACTGGGAATCTTATGTGCATAAAAATAACCTGTGGCTCCATTTCAGGCGTTTTAACGAAGCCATCAAGGGGATTAACCCGATAGAGGAAAACTTTATACCATCTAACGGTGAGACTACTGATCTTCGCATTTATCAGTTAAAAGGAAATAAAACAAATCTCTATTGGCTTCGCGATAAAATGAGTTCCTGGGAGTCTGAATTAGGAAAGCAAGTACCACCACGGACTTTGCAAGGGGTTAAAATTGACTTAAGAAAACTTGGGATCACACTACTGACCGGACAAGTTAAAGTATATGATCCATGGAAAGATTTGTGGACTACTGTTGAAGCAGACGGCGCGGAAGTGATCTTGCCTAATTTCAGCAGGTCGATTGTCGTTAAAATCACCCACTAACAAGGCACAATCCTGTGCAGAAACGCCCCGATTGCCGATCATTTGCTATTAATCCGCGCCGTAGGTCAGCCGATCGCAACAATCGGGGCAAGTTCCGTATGTCCATTGACGAACCACAACTGTCCGATAACAAAACAATGTAGATCTAAATAACCTGGTTGCTACCAATTCTGCAACGCATCGAACCAAAGAATTGAGCGTTTGACAAAGTGGTACAGCTTTGGCAGCAACAAAGCTAAATTTGCACCTATGCTTAAGAATTATTTGAAGATTGGGATCCGGAACCTGCTCAAGAACAAGCTCTTCTCCGTTATCAACATAGCGGGAATGGCGATCAGCATTGCGACGTTTTTAATCATTACTTTATTCGTTGCAGATGAACTAAAGTTTGATAAGCATGTGGAAGATGTCTCCCTCAAATACCGAGTGTACAATGAATATTTTAGCGATGACGGCTCGGTGAAGAAAGGCGCAATGATTCCGCCCATGATAGGATCGACGTTAGTTGCAGATTTTCCTGAAGTTGAGTATGCTACGAGGTTCTTAAACTTTAATAGCAAAATACTTTTTGCAACCGCCGAGAAAAAGTTAACAGAAGACAAAGGTGGCTTTGCCGACGCTACGATCTTTGATATGTTCAGTATGCAGCTTGCAGAAGGTGACCGCAAAACGGCGCTGGTCAATCCGAATGACGTGGCGATTAGCAAGACATTGGCAAAAAAATATTTTGGCGACGAACCAGCGCTCAATCAGATCATTGAAATCTTTGACACAACCTATACTGTTGCGGCGGTATTCGAGGACTTTCTACCCCAGTCACACCTCCAGCTAAACTATCTTCTTTCCATGCAGGGATTTGCGAATGATCAACCTGATCGGATAAACCGGTGGGGTTGGAGCCAGTTCCATACGTATATAAAGCTTAAGTCTGAAGGTGACGCTGAAAAACTTGAAAGTAAACTCCCTGAGTTTGCCCAACGGTATGCCTGGGAAGATACTAAGGCGAATGGCTTCTATTATATTCCACACCTGATGCCGATGGATAAGATACACCTCCACGCTTATGACCATCAATGGGACATAGCTGTGCGGGGGAACATTCAAACGGTTTACATTCTCTCTGCTACTGCTCTTTTCATTCTGGTCATTGCTATACTTAATTTTGTTAACCTTTCAACAGCACGCGCTGTTAACCGTGTCAAGGAAGTTGGCGTACGGAAAGTGATGGGCGCATTTCGTGTGCAGCTGATCCATCAGTTTATCAGCGAATCGATCGTAGTCGCCTTCATCGCGATGATCATCGGTATTGTACTGACTGAAGTGACTCTGCCTTTGGTGAATCAATTTGCCGAAAAGAACATTCCGACAAATATTTTCATGGATCCACTAATCCTACCGTTGCTTTTCGTCGCGCCGATTTGCGTTGGTATTGCTGCTGGAGCTTATCCTGCATTTTATATATCCAGGTATCGGCCTTCGCAAATCCTCAACAATAGGGAGTCAGGGAAGAATTCCGGGCGAGCGTTGCTGCGGCAGGGCCTTGTTGCACTTCAGTTTGTACTTTCATTCTTTTTGATTACAGCCTCGCTCGTTGTCGCTGATCAGCACACCTATATGCGCACAAAAGATATGGGCTTCGACAAGGATAACCTTGTCGTGATCAACATGCGTGGTGACATGGAACGCAACTTGGAGGCTACTAAAAACACTTTCATGGATCATCCGAATGTCATTAGCGCTACGATGGGATATGGTCTGCCCGGGCAGGCCTTTGCTGGTGATGGAATCAAAGACAAAGTCACCGGTAAAAATATGCCAATTTCGATGCTTACCGTTGATCATGACTATGTTAAGACGCTCGGCCTTAAAGTAATTGCGGGGCGAGACTTCTCACATGATTTTCCCTCCGACGAAGGAAATGCTTTTATAGTCACAGAAACAGCAGCGAAGTTGCTGGGCCATAACGATCCGGCGGAAGCGCTGGGTCATGAAGTCGCGTGGACCCGATGGGATGCCTCTGATAGCCTGAAAGAAGGGAAAGTGATTGGCATAGTTAAGGATATCCACTTGAATAGTTTGCAGCAAAGCATTACACCGGTAATACTTCATATTTACCCTTTTGCATACTCAACCATCACGCTCCGGATAAAAGACGAGAATATTTCCACCACGATAGCACACCTCGAAGCGTCCTGGAAACAATTCAACAGAGAATATCCCTTCGAATATAAATTCCTGGATGACAATTTTGACAAGCTCTACAAGGCGGAGGAAAAACTGGCCACCTTGTTCTCTTACTTTACGGCCTTTACCATCTTTGTAGCGTGCCTTGGACTATTTGGTCTCGTGGTTTTCAGCACTAGCCAAAAATACAAGGAAATTAGTATTCGAAAGGTACTAGGAGCCACAGATAATTCTCTCGTCGTCCTCTTGGGAAAGACATATGTTGTGCTAATCGCAATAGCTTTTGTCGTTGCTGCTCCCTTCAGTTACTATGCAGCAAATGCATGGCTACAGAAATTTGCCTATCATATTGAAGTCACGCCACTATTGTTTCTGAAGGCTGGACTTTTCATTTTGATTATTTCGCTATTGACTGTAGGTATCCAGTCCTTCCACGCTGCCAGGCGAAATCCGGTAGACGCGTTAAAGGAATCATAGCGGACTGGACATGCTAATTAGGTGACACTTTTTTTGAATGCCAAACTTTTTGAATCCGTAACGAGAAGGCTGGGCATTGATGAGGTAATGTTCAATTAATACATTGACTGTTGATTGTTGATTGTTGATTGTTTGACGATTCGACAAACACTCAATACTCAATATACAATAATCAATAACCAACGTCGACCAGACAATGCAATGGAATACCAGTTATACCAAAGGAGAATGCAACGAGAAGGCTGGGCATGGATGAGGTAATGTTCCATTCATACATTGATTGTTGATTGTTGATTAAAGGAGTTGACGATTCGACAAACACTCAACACTCAATACAATAATCGATAACCACGTCGACCAGACAACATCTTACATACCAGTTCTCAGGGATTGACTTGAAAGTTTCTTCTTATTAAAATAGATTTCGCATAAAGACTGCAAAATTCAAAAAAACGTGGGATACCCGATCTTCCAGAGTTCAGGGATTACGAAGAAGGTGGCCGGATTCCTTTTGCTACTTTGAGGGAAAAATCATTACGAAGGGCATGCAGTAATGCCGGTGGGATATGACGATGGCCTTACTATCGCTATCATTATGAAAAAGAAAGTCAGAGCAAAGGTGACATAGGATATGTGGCAGTGCCGGATGCCGCCTGTGAGGTTAAAGAAAGTCGGTATTTTCTGGAATCCAATTGCAATTATCAAATTGACCGGGTAACAAAATAGGTGTCGGGTGGGCCTCGGATTTTTGAAACCGGCAGGTTCTTCGCCACGTTTCAACCCACCTGGTAGTGCGAGAAGCCTCAGGGAATTGTTAGGCGAGGCAAACCCCACATATAAATCGTTAGACAAATGGTAAAGGAAATGACAATTGATCTGAATGGGAACTCCCACCTGTTGGCGAATGTCCGAATGATCGCTGATCCCCCCTTGGATGTCCTGATTACGTATGAGCTATTCTATTGGTCAGCCCGTAAACCTGAACGAAAGAAGCTTCTCATCGAGTTTGGAAATAACATCCAGGATCATGACGATTTTTTCTGGCTCATCAACCCGGACAACCCCTCTGAAGGTTTGTCAGCACACCACGACAGGGTCATTCATTTAGAAGCAATAGTCAATAGCATTAGCGATCGTGAGGCAGAATTTACAATTGTGTTAGAGCTCTATCAGGAAAAAGATCACTCTATTGCAGGTAAAACTCCCATCGACAACTTGTCATCCGGACCAAAAAAAATTAGCGTTTCCAGCGGTGATCAGTTTGTTACCCTTCGAGCAATTATTAAAACCTGAGTTATGAGAGCGATCGCAATCATTGCCCTGCTTGCTGCGCTGGCCCGCCCATGTTTAAGCCAGTCACCCCCGGAAGTAGACGATCTTTTACTGGACTTCTCCGTCCCGGATATGCCTGCGTTCAAAGCCTTGGGATCTGATCCCAGCAATATCCTAAGACCTTCAGATATACAGAAGTTCGGAGTAATGATGAGCGCGTTTCGCTCCGAGGGTTCTACAGTCATACCTAAATCATTCAGCCTGGAGGTTGCGCCGTGGAAACTGGCAGGCAATGACTGGACCATACATAAGTACAGGTCAAAGGTATTGAACAGGATTCTTTACAATTCTAGTATGAGCTTGGGAACAGTGGGCGGCGACGAAGACAATATAGCCCGGAATGTTGCAGTAGGATTGCGAACGACGTTGATCAGCAAGAAAGCAGATATCATACGAAGTGAAGTTGTCGATAAAATCTATAACGAGCAAAGAGGAGTTTTGCGCGATCGAAATAGCGTAAAAGAACAATGGGCAAAGGACAGGCAATATGATCCAGCCTTGCTTACAAATGAGCAGGAAGCAGAGTTCGACGAATTTTGGGCGGAATACTCCATTGAGACCAATACATTCACAAATACCGCTGAATATGTGTCAGAATTCAATGCGAATAACTGGAATGGATCAAGGCTGGATCTTGCAATCGCATGGGTAGGGGCATCGCCAGACTCCTTGGTGAAGAATGTCCACTCAGAAAATTTCCTCATCTGGGCGACTGCTGCAATTAAACCGGGTAAAAATAATAACCACGGACAGCTTCTGATAGGCTTGAATTATCAAAGGCCGAGGACCATTACGGGCGAAACGGAACCTAATTCCAGATTTACTGGAAATATCAGATATTACGAAGGAAATAAAAATTTCCGCGGCTTCCTCGAGTTTCAATACAGCAGCGAAAAACAAACGGAAATCCAAAAAGGATTGCTCAACCTGGGAGCAGAACTACGTGTAAGAAGTGAGTTTTGGATCATGTTTTCTGCGGGAGTTGATGATATTTTTCAGGAGGGATCAGGATCTGCGTTTGTCTCGAGCGTGGATATTCGGTATTCCTACAACAAGAAATGAAATGGTGTACACCTGATGCCATAAATCGATCTTAAAAATCCATCAACGGTCGAAAGACTATGAGCGAAAAGTTGGAAGTTTACAGGCTGCCGGAGTCTAGACATTTCTCCGCAGCCTAATCCTATGAAAAAAACGCTTCTACTTTGTTGTATGCTTTTTCTATTCGCTACTATGTTTGGACAGGAAAAGAAGGGGAATGAATTCCGCTTGCTGATCGGCACCTATGCTAACGAGGATAAATCGAATGGCATCTATGCTTACACATTCAATAGTGAGACAGGCGACTTCAGGTCGTCAGGGCCTCCAACGCTCCTCTTGAATTCATCGTACCTGGCAATAAGCAATGATAACAAAAATGTTTATGCTGTGGGCGAGGGAGGGCAAGGGAGTGTAAATGCGTATGCTTTCAATGCAGCTACTGGCGCGCTCACATTGTTGAACAGCGTGCCGTCGCCGGGCCCATGCTATGTTTCAGTAGATGGCAAGAAAAAATTTGTGTTTGTGGGCAATTATGGGGGAGGGAGCGTGCTTTCAATTCCGCTCAATGCGGATGGCTCTTTCCGGGCCGACGTTCAAACAATAAAACATGAAGGCAGCAGCGTGATGAAAGACCGTCAGGATAAACCGCATGTGCACGCCGTTGTGTTGTCGCCAGATGACCGTTTCTTGTTGGTCCCGGATTTGGGTGTTGACAAGGTCTATCAATATCGTGTTGATACGACCAATCCTCAGGCACTGTCGCCCGCAACTTCACCATTTACGTCAGTGAAGCCAGGCGGCGGTCCCAGGCATCTGGCATTTCATCCAAATGGAAAATATGCTTACCTGGCCTTAGAGCTAATTGCCGATGTTGCAGTGTTCGGTTATAAGGATGGTAAGTTGGAGGAAAAACAAACCGTTAGTATGGTCGAGCCAGGGTTCACGGGAAAAGTATCTGCGGCTGATATTCACACATCTCCCGATGGAAAATTCTTATACGTTTCCAACCGCGGTGACGCAAATCAGATTGCCATTTTTTCTATTGACAAAGACGGGCGATTGAAAGTTGCAGGGCATCAATCAGTGTTAGGTAAGACCCCGCGCAACTTTGCCATCGACCCATCTGGCAACTTCTTGCTCGTGGCCAATCAAAATTCAAATGACATTGTGATTTTTAAACGAGACCCGAAGACAGGATTATTAACGGATACCGGGAAAAAGATTCTCGTGGACAAGCCGGTTTGTTTGAAATTTACAGAGGTTGAGAAATAGTTTCTAAAAGACGTTAAAATTGATTGGGCGCAGCCATTTGTGGTTTCGTTAACTCTCTTACCAGCGCGTAAGTACTTTAATGTCTTTGGAGTCAGGACTGGACCAACTATCGAAGTCGGTTAATATGCTTTGCGAGGGCACTTTTTTTGTTATGTATGATTCCGTATTAAACTTTTTTTCCCGAAGCACTCTCATTACGAATTCAAAATCTTCCTTCGTAGCATTACGACTGCATAAAAGGGTGGTTTCTTTGGCGTGGATCGCCGGATGGTGAAATGTAAGCGGTCCGTTGGTAAGGCCCACTAAAATGTAACGTCCACCATGCATCATGAAATCGATCCCGCCCTCCATCGCTTTTTTGTTACCCGTGGCGTCGAAGATGGCATGCGATAACTGGCCTTCTGTAACCTCCAAAATATGGTCCAACGGCGACTGAAGCGCGTTGACAACGACGTCGGCTCCAAATTTGTCTTTGGCGAGACTCAGACGATAATCATTGGTATCCATTGCAATGACCTTTGCGCCTATGTATTTTGCTAATTGAATTATTCCAATACCAATTGGCCCACATCCCATTACAATAATCGTTTCGTTGTTTTTTACCTGACTTCTGCGCAATGCATGGGCTCCGATCGAAAGGGGTTCCACGATTGCAATTTCTTCCAAAGAGAGGTCATTCGCCGGAATCAGTAACCGTTCTGGAACGGAGATGATCTCCTGCATTCCACCGTCGGTGTGTACGCCAAGCACCTTAAGATTTTGGCAGCAATTTGTTTTTCCAGCCCGGCATGACACACATTTCTGGCAATTGATGTACGGTATCAATACCATACGACTGCCCGGTGTTAGATCTGCGTGCGTAAAGCCTGTATCTAATATTTCAGTAGCCAGTTCGTGACCTAGTATGCGAGGATACGAAAAGAATGGTTGATTTCCCTGATAAGCATGAAGGTCGGTTCCACAAATGCCGACATACTTAACCAGGAGAAGCACATTTCCATCCTCTACCTTTGGCCTTTCTGTTGTCTTTAATGCAAGGTGGCGGGGACTTTCACAAGATATATATTTCATCGCATCCAAAACATTATGAATTTGTTGTAATCATGTGTGTAATTTATGAGATTCCCTGTCATCCTGCTTTGATTTTTAAACATAAAAGTTTAAATAACGATCGACGCTTAACGGGAATAAATACGGGTCACCTGATGAATGACGTTGCCCGACTGCCACATTACTTACTTTTGTTAACTTTAGTAAAATTCTACTATGGGCGTTAGGGCTATTATTACCGGTGCTACTGGTATGGTTGGTGAAGGTGTTCTTCACGAATGTTTACAACACCCTGACGTAGAAAAGGTGCTGATCATAAACCGTAGACCCTCTGGTATATCCCACGCCAAGTTAGAGGAAATCGTACACACTAATTTTTTCGATTTATCATCTGTGGAAAGTCGGTTGACGGGATACAATGCATGCTTTTTTTGCCTTGGTGTTTCCTCCATCAGAATGAAAGAGGGTAAATATTACCATTTAACCTTTTCGCTGACACTGAATTTTGCGCGCACAATCCTGTCGCTGAATCCTGATTCAGTATTTTGTTATGTCTCCGGAAGCGGAACTGATAGCACTGAAATTGGCAAGTCCATGTGGGCGAGAATAAAAGGAAAGACGGAAAATCACTTGATACTGCTAGGATTCAAGGATGCCTACATGTTCCGTCCGGGGTTTATGTATCCAACACCAGGTTTAAAGAATACTCTGAAATTTTACCGGTACATTACCTGGCTTTATCCAACACTGAGAAGATTTTTTCCAAGACATGTATGTACGTTAGAGGAGGTTGGGCTTGCCATGATTCATTCCGTGACCAAAGGTTATGACAAGTCTGTACTTGAAGTAGAAGACATCGTAAGACTGGCGAGATGACCTTTTTTTTTTCTAGGTAATGATTTTTCACGGAGTCCAGACGCCTCTACGTTAAGACGATTAGATTGCCTCAAGAGCCCTCCTGCAGTATTCGACACAGGCAGTTACTTCTTGTACAGCGTCCGAATCCGCAGGCACAGGATATTCCAATTCAATGGTTGCTGGGAATTTTAGCCTATTTCTTTTCATCAGTTGCAGTACCTGAACAATCGGTGTGTCACCCTCACCCCACGGCATGTTATCCCCACCGTTGGCCTTTGACTTTCGATCTTTGATATGCATGCTGTAGATTCGTTCGTATTTCGCATGAATGAGCGGAATAGGATCAAATCCTGCGGCGACGTAGTGTCCTATATCACAATTGAGCCCATTGAACTTCGATTGGGCAAGGGCTTCATCCCACGCTGTAAAAGTTTGTTGAAGGTGACCGTGATAGCCGATACCCATTTTGTGTTTTAAGCCAAACGCTCCCAATCGCTTGCTTTGTGCAGGATTCGACGGCAATTCAACAGTGACGTGACTGGCACCCAATGCCTTTGCAGAGCGAAGTGCATATTCTATTTCAGCATCCGAATTTTTTTCTCCCAGTGCGCTTGGTTTCCACGCGTAGATTGAAACGCCCGCGTCGTTATACATCTTTCTCAAACGAACGAATTTGTCCATTGAAACCGAGGAACGCCATGTGGCGACTTCTTTTGCTTTTTGTTCTCGTTCAGCAACCTCCTCTGCCGTCGGCTCTGTTCTGGAGCCCGACGGAGGGGCTATCCGCGGTTCCGTTGAAGTATGAGGCGCGCCAGCAAATGCCTCACCCGTATTTCCCATTAATTCTATGGCGCTTATGTTGCAGTCGATACAGTATTTCAGGATTTGTTCCGCATCGCTCGGCAAACTTCGAAATGAATAAGAGATTGTGCCGACTTGAACGCCGCTGAACTTTGAATTGGGTTTGTCCAGATTCCGTACAATAGCAGGTGCACCCACTACCGATGATCCGATTAAGGAAAAGCCGGTCACAGCGGCAGTCGACTTTTCCAAAAATTCACGTCTAGTGATGACGCAATTTTCTTGTTTGATCTTTTTCATAGGCAGGTTAATTAGAGTGGTTTGGGAAAATTTTCATATTAAATTTTCCCTCCTTGAAGTTAATACTTCCATTGGACTTAAAACAATCGGATGCATTGCATTTTTGCTGTATCAACAACTCTCCATGAACGTCCGATTGCTGTAAGTGCGAAGTTCAAAAAAAGATGTAGACTGTGTCAAACACAGCGGCTTGAGTTAGGGGTGAATGTCGAAGGAAGTCGGAGATTTTCTAAGGCCGGCCGGATGGAGATGGCAACATTCAAACGACTGGAGATGACGCCACTGAGCTGTCAACCGGTGGCTGATGCTTGATTAAATCGGCTAACGTATTTTTAGATAATATTTTCAGGGTCTCGTCGCGAACCTGCCCGAATAGATGATTGATAGTGCATTCCTGCTCATTTTCACAAAGTCCACAACGTTCATAAAAATTCAGAGAAACACAGGGTAGCATGGCCACTGCTCCGTCGATTGCCCTTACTACCTGTAAAATAGGGATTTCATCGGGCCTTTTTTTCAAATAATAGCCACCTCCCTTGCCTTTCTTGCTCCCGAGTATGTTGGTATTCTTCAGGTCAAGTAATATGGCTTCCAGGAATTTTTTAGGGATTTTTTTTGACGCAGCGATTTCCGAGATAAAAACCAAACCGGAATGCTGATGTTCCCCAAGGTAGATCAGGGCATGGAGCGCATATTGGCATTTTTTTGAAAGCATATCGACACCGAGACGTTGTTGCGAATGAATATTAGGATGAAAAACTGGTTCCAGGGTGAATAATGAACATAATTTCTTAAAAAATCCTTAAATAAACATCACACATTATAACATCTGAATATGCAGGAAACGTTCGGATGGACAATAAAAAGGTGAAGTGGAGATAAAAACACAACACATTACAAAAGCGCTTTCCCCATAGGCCTGTTACCCAAATTATTCCCGACTTTGAACTGCTGCCCCGAATCATAAATCTTCAATCCACAGGCAGGGGGTATCGTGATTTTTTTTTTAGCGTATAGGTGTAACCGGTGTGATCGTAATGGTCATTATAACTAGCGAAAAACTTATAAAAAATGATATTGCATTTTATGATAATCTTAAATTATATCATTGCAATTTTCGTTATCACGGTTACCAAGGGCGATTGGATCTTGACTCCGGTGCCCCAAGACTTTAGGGGCACGATGACAGTTTATTTTTGATGATAAAGAGAAGAATTTAATAACCCTATGAAAGATAACAGCTGGCACTTAGCACAGATCAATGTTGCGAAAATAATAGGTGAAAATATCAGCGACCCTGTTATGCAGAACTTTGTAGGCCAACTTGATGAAATAAATGGGCTGGCAGAAAGTAGTCCCGGATTTGTATGGCGACTTAAAGACGAAAGCAATAATGCAACGAACTTAAATCCCTACAACGATCAACGAATCATTGTAAATATTTCAGTATGGCAAACGTTGGATGACTTGCTGAAATTTGTCTATCATGGCAGGCATGCTGATGTATTGAGAAGCCGGCGCGAATGGTTCGTAAGTTTCGGCAAGGCTTATGCAGCCCTTTGGTATATTCCCGTTGGAAAAGTGCCTACTATTGAGGAAGCCATGGAAAGGCTGAAGTCGTTGCAGGACAGTGGACCAACTCCATTTGCATTTGATTTCAAAACAAAATTTGCTGCACCGCCTTCACATAATCGCTTTGAATGATCTCTTACTGAGCGCCGATAGGCACACGAACTAGAGTCATGTCCCACGCGATATTCATGGTGACACCTGCAGAATCCGTATCGAATGTAATGGTCAACTGCTCAACCTCAGTCGGCGATCGGCTTACGGGTACTTCAACCTTGGCAACGTCTAATGCGTAATTCGGTTCAAAGTAACCGAATTTTCCCAATTCACTGTTCAGGGAAATTTGCCAAGATGTCTGGCCGGGAACGGCGTACATCCTGTAGCTTCCTGCGGGAACCGGTTTGTTCACAAAATTTACATCTTTACTAAAAGTAATTTCGGTGGCGTCATTAGCACCAAGCCGCCAATATTTGTCATATGGTACGAGCGCCTCCTCCTTTTCAGGACCAAATATGAGTCTACCTTTTTTATACGGCCGGAAGTACACAACTTTTACATCCAAGCCCTGGTGGCTAACGTTTTTTGTTTCGCCCGGACTATGCGATCGCGTAGTGAATATCCCATAAAGAAAGTATGCGACGTACCCCAACAAGAGAATTCCCAGGATGATGAAAATTTTTTTCTTCATTTTTGACCAGGTTAGATCGAATGCGCGTCCAATATAGATTGAAAGATTGAAAGATTGAAAGATTGTAAAATTGCAGGATTCTTTAATCTAAAATCAAAAAAATATCCGGCCTAGATACTAGCCGGATATTTATAAATCCTCATTCAATTCTATCTGTAAACTAAAATTTCACGAGGAAACCAACCCTACATTTCACCAAACTCGTGAAAAGATTAGATTACGTTTGTTTGATAAAATTTCCTTTGGACTAGACATTGGAACCTCCTTTCTTTTAGTGGGACATAAGCAACAAAATAGTCTTCAGCTACCTTAGAATTTCATTTGCTGCCGATAACGACCGCTATCAGAATCACAAACGTTCAATACGTCAAAATCGTTTATCCTTCCCATAATTAATTTAGTGGTTAGTCTTTGTTTTTATGATTCTAAAATGTATGTTGGACCAGGTTTAGGAATTGCCGTCGAGCAGCGATTGGGTTCTTGAGTTCAGTGCCTATTTCTATTCCGCATCAAGTATAGCCTTCTCAAAAGTATAGCACCGCGATAATTATCTGTGATAGGGATGAGATGACCGAATCAGGGTGTTGTTGTTTGATAAAAAACCATCACATTTGGAGAGTAGTGGAGGATAGGTGTTAGCGAACTCCAAAGTCAGAATTTCTAACTTGTAAAATCTCGCAACGTATATGAAAATTGATTATCTGAAAGCGTTTCTGCTAACGCTCGCTATTGTCTTGTGCTTTAGCGTTTCCCTCGAGTTGTACTGGCGTCAAAGGGGATTTGTTCCCACCCATAATGATGATAAGATAATCTGGGCGATGAAAAGAAAGGAGGTTTATTTGCCCGCCGACAGGGCAACCGTTTTTATCGGGAGCTCCCGGATCAAGTTCGACCTTGACATTCCCACGTGGGAAAAGTTGACTGGCGAGGAGGCAATCCAGCTGGCTGTCGTTGGCACGTCTCCGAGGCCGGTCCTACGGGAGCTTGCTGCGGATGAAAAGTTTAAAGGAAAATTAATTATTGATGTCGTAGAGGGTTTATTTTTTTCTCCGCGGACCTTTATTTCTGAAAAGTGGGCTATGGACGGAATAAACTATTTTCACGAGGAAACTCCAGCGCAACAGGCCAGTTCCATTCTTAATTATGGCCTGGAATCAAATGTCGTATTGCTTGAAGAGGGAAAATTTGGATTGAACAACATGCTCAATGACCTGGAGCTGCCTGATCGACCCGGTGTCTTCAGTTTCCCGAGTTTTCCCAAAGAGTTTGCAGTATCAAATGCTGATCGACAGACCTCCATGACTCCAATGTTTTTATCAAATCCGGCTTTAATTGAAAAGCAGATCATAAACTGGACTAAACTCGGCGGGACAGACAAAACACCAGGTATTGATGGACCCGCACTTGAAGCTGTATTTAAAGAAGTAAAGGATGCGATAGAGAGAATACGGGCAAGAGGTGGCCAAGTAGTTTTCGTACGTCCACCTTCGTCTGGTGGCTTTTTAGAAACAGAAAACCTGGTATACCCACGCGTCAAATATTGGGACGCTATGTTGAAGTATACTAACACACCTGGGATCCACTTTGAGGACTATCCCAAGACAGCAAATTTTGTTTGTCCGGAATGGTCACACCTGGCACCTGCTGATGTAATAACGTACACAGAGGAACTGGTTAGAATTCTAAGCCAAGAAAAAGGATGGTCCTTTCCGGGAATGGCCGCAGTGCGTCAGGATCTTTAGGAAGCATAACGACCCGATTGGTGTTGTTGATTTTTCGTTATGGTTCGTCCTTATGTTGTCTCCATCAAGTCAAATAATTACGAGCCTGAATCAGGTTAACGAGGGTAGATTTCAGGTTAGCGTATATCACCGAAAAGGGTTATTGACAATTGAAGGGCTAGTCTTGTCATTTGTGACAAGAATTCGGTGTCTGATGGAGGTTATTATTAGCGATCATTTATCGTTCAAACAGCTTTGTATTTGGAATCATATGCACTTCGGGCACCAAGGACGTTCTACACATATTGTTGTACCCTAATTATATGATTAAATCAATCAGAATATGAAGACCAACGAACTGATACGCGCGTGTACCTTAACAGTAGTGCTCGTAATCCTCTGTGTACTATCCCTGGAGTTGTATTGGCGAGGGCGGGGATTTGTTCCGACCTTCAATGACGATAAAGTTTTGTGGTCCACCAAACGAAAAGAAGTTTACCTGCCAGCGACAGATGCTACCGTTTTTATCGGAGGGTCGCGAATCAAATTTGACCTGGACGTACCTACCTGGGAAAGATTAACCGGAGAAAGAGCAATACAACTAGCCATCGTAGGAACTCCGGCGCGACTGATACTCCGGGATTTGGCTAATGACAAAGATTTTAAGGGAAAACTAATTATCGACGTTGCTGAGCCTCAATTTTTTTCTTTTCCTGATTCGACGCAAAGAGACAGGTTCGCCCTGGACGCGTTAGGTTATTATTATGATGAAACACCGGCACAACGCGCAAGCGCTTCTATTAACTATTTCCTGGAGTCAAAACTCGTTTTCCTGGAGGAAGGAAAGTTTAGTATAACTTCTCTCCTGAATAAACTGAACATTACGAATCGACTGGGAGTCAATCCACCTCCCTATAGTTTTACTCCCGTAGAATTTGGCGTATCAAATTTTAACAGACAACAATGGATGACGCCGATGTTTTTAGCGGATCCAACGTTGCAAAAAAAACAAAAGGACTTCTGGATGAGAGGGATCAAAAGAGCTTCACCTATCAAAGGCGATACGCTTCACGCTTTTTTAGAACAAACAAAAAAAGCAATTGATAAAATAAGGGCCCGTGGAGGTAAAGTAGTGTTTATTCGCCCTCCTTCAGATGGACCCTACATTGAAATGGAAAACCGCGTGTATCCGCGTCAAAAGTATTGGGATTATTTATTGGAATACACAAGCACGCCGGGTATTCATTATGCTGACTATCCTGGTACGGCAAATTTGATTTGCGCCGAATGGTCGCACCTCACGCTTCAAGACGCTGCAACTTACACTACCCAACTCGTTAAAATTCTTCGAGAAGAAAAAAATTGGACATTCCCTAGAAAATCTGCTGAAACAGCCCAATTCCTAAACCCATAATATCAAACTGTATGATCTTTAATTCCTACACCTTCATTGCTTTTTTTATACTCATACTCATAGTCCACAACTTGCCGTTTTCGTGGAAGACTAAGAAGATAAACCTGTTGCTTGCCAGTTACATTTTTTACGCGGCGTGGAATCCGCCGTTCATTATTCTTTTGTGGATATCTACGCTGATAGATTATTTCGTAGGTAAGCAATTATACTTTGAAGAAAACAAGGCCAAGAGAAAATTACTCCTTGCAGCCAGCCTTATCGGAAATTTAGGTATGCTGGGTTATTTTAAATATGGCGGTTTCGTATTGGAGAATTTTGTTAACCTGGCCGCAATGATTGGGGTAGATTTTCATCCGGCTCAGCCCAATATTATTTTACCTGTAGGTATTTCGTTTTATACGTTTCAGACACTATCCTATACATTGGACATGTATAGAAAATCAAGCCCGCCGGAAAAATCGTTGCTTGATTTTTCCTTGTTCGTCACGTTCCTTCCTCAACTTGTGGCAGGACCTATTGTTCGGCCTGGGCAGCTGATCCCACAATTTAAGGAACCTCACAGTGCTAACACCCAGCAACTGATGCAGGGACTTTTTCTTCTGTCTTTAGGATTGTTTATGAAAAGCGTCTTGGCTGATACTTTGCTTGCCTCTTCCGCTGATGCGGTCTTTGCAGCTCCCATGCCTTTGTCGGCTGTCGACGCGTGGTTGGGAGTCCTCGCCTTTTCAGGTCAAATATTTTTCGATTTTGGTGGCTATTCCACCTGCGCTATTGGTATCGCCCTCTGTCTTGGCTTTACGCTTCCTGATAATTTTCGGTATCCATACGCAGCGATCGGTTTTTCTGATTTCTGGAGAAGATGGCATATAACGTTGTCAACCTGGCTTCGTGACTATCTCTATATTCCATTGGGCGGCAACAGGAAAGGTGAGGCTCGTACGTATCTGAACCTGATGATCACAATGTTATTGGGTGGGTTGTGGCATGGCGCCGCTTGGACTTTTGTTGTGTGGGGAGCGTTGCATGGAACATACCTGTGCGTTGAGAAATTAATCAGGGAGAGATTTGTAAGTACGCCCAAGCCTCCGGAGCCTTTGGCAGAGACACCGGTTGTAGTTCAGGCATCCATTGCACCAACTGTATTTAGGGGCAATTCATTCAACAACTTCATCCTCGCGATGTTTACATTTTTTCTGGTCAACGTGACTTGGGTGTTTTTCCGCGCGACTGATTTCTCTACCGCGTGGCGCCTCCTTACGTCTATGTTCGGACAGACTGACAAAGGTGCTGCCTTGCTTCCGACTATTGACATGATAAAGGTTACAACAGTAGTCACACTCATGGTCATTGCGCATTGGTTGATGCGAAACACCAGCGTTTTGGTCGTTGCTCAAAAGATGAAATGGTGGCTGATTTCAATTGTATGGTCGCTGATGATCATTGGCCTGATTGTGAGTCAGAAAAGTGGCGATTCATTTATTTATTTCCAGTTCTAAGCCAGGCTCATAACTGTTATTCCCAGCTTACAGCGCTGCGGTGCGCCTAAAAAAAGTGGAACATGTCGTCACTTCTGACATGGTGTAGGTTTCGTGCCAAAACTGACGGTAAACCTCGTGCATTACCCCTCGCAGATTGATAACTTTCTGTAGTTCTTTCCAAAGGAAAGGAAGCTGATAATACTTCATCAAAGTCAGCATTTTTTGATTATAAAGGAGCCCAAATCTGTCGGTACTAATGTCTCGCTGTCAAAACAAATTTTGTAAGATTTTGATGCATTTCTCAAGAATTCACAATAGAAGAAGTGTGTCTGTCCGAAACGGCACTATGCGGCTGCGGTTGAAGGAGAAAAATTGTGTGCGTGTTTGTCTTTCGCAATTTCACCGACAGGCAATAAGGGTCGTAAAGCAATTTTCTATTCAGGGTCGTGCGTTATCTAGTCTGCACGTTGCTCGTATTTTACCAGTGCTTCTTTTGGTGGCCGCCAATTCTTTGTTTGCCCAAGACATCAGATTTGATCATCTCTCCGTTAAGCAAGGTCTTTCGCAGGGAAATGTGTGGGATATCTATCAGGATAAGTTTGGATTTATGTGGATCGCAACTGAAGATGGCCTTAACCTTTATGATGGATACAGCTTTACCGTGTTTCGCCACAATCCTGCCGATTCGTTTAGCATCAGCAACAACAACATTGACCATATCATCGAAGATAAAGAAGGGAATCTTTGGGTAGCGACCCAGCAAGGTCTGAATTTCTATAACCGAAAGTTAAACCGCTTCGAACGCCACCTCCATGTGCCTGGCAAGGCTGGCTCTATCAGCAATGATGATGTCGGCCACGTTTACCTGGATAAAAAGAACCGCCTTTGGGCAGGTACGAACCATGGTCTGAATCTTTACGATAGCAAGACAAATTCATGGCAGCATTTCTTTCATGACCCGCAGGATCCAAAGTCAGTCTCCGACAATGTCATTGAAGTTATCTTCGAGGATAGCATGAACAGGCTGTGGGTTGGAACTGGGAATGGTGGTTTGAACATATTAAACCCTGATAGCCTTTCATTTGAGCGTCTGCAGCATGACCCCAACGATCCTACTACCCTGAGCAGCAATAAGGTCGTCTGTATTATTGAAGACACGGATCACAAGTTGTGGGTCGGAACCTTCGATGGGGGATTAAATAAGATGGACCCGCTTCGCAAGACATTTGTTCACTATAAGTATGACAGCAATGATCCGAATACCATCGGCGCGAATTATGTATACGATATCACACAAAATAAACCTGGAGAGTTGTGGGTCGCGACAGATGGAGCGCTTAATTTCTTTGAAATATTAACTGCTGACGTCACCCGATACGTGCAGGCTCAGGGAGATGAGAATACTATCAGCAGCAATATTATCACGCGGGCATATTTTGATGTAAATGATCGTTTGTGGGTGGGTACAAGGTTTGGCGGAGTTAATGTTTACGACAAGGAAAAATACGGATTTAAGCATTTCAAATATAGTGCTCACGCAAAGAACACTATCAACCACAACAACATTACCGCCTTTTGCGAGGATGGTAGTGGCAATTTTTGGCTGGGAACGGATGGAGGAGGACTAAATTACTATGATCGTAAGACTGGACGATTTTCAAATTACCAGGATATCACCACCAACCCAAAGGTACTTGCTGTGGCAAAAGACAAATCGGGTGGACTCTGGATTGGCATGTGGGCCGGAGGACTGAATTACTTTGATCCAAAAACTAAAAAAGTCAGGGAATATAAACATGAACCAGAGAATCCGAATAGTCTGGCAGACAATAATATCTTTGACATCCTTGTTGACCGATCGGGTAATGTATGGATCGGTACATTTGGAAATGGACTTTGCAAATACAATCGGGGCACAGACGATTTCACGCGTTTTATCCATGATCCAGGTAATCCTAATTCGTTCGCCGGTTCCGTAGTTGTAAAATTAATGGAGGATTCCGCAGGCAAGATATGGATAGCGACTGAACAAAACGGTGTAGATGAGTTGGATCCCTCTACTGGTATTTTCAGTCATCATCCGGGCGGCAATGACCCCGGTCAACTAAGTGGCAATAGCGTCTTCTCTCTCTTGGAGGATTCTCGGAAAAGAATTTGGATTGGCACTAACGGCTCTGGCCTTAACCTTTTCGACAGAGCTGACAACACATTCAAAACTTTCAGGCAAAAAGACGGGCTTCCAAACGACGCGATCATGGGCATTTTAGAGGACGACATTGGGCACCTTTGGATCAGCACAAACAAAGGTGTTAGCAGAATGGATCTTGATTCAGCCGTCTTTAGAAATTATACGGAAAGTGATGGATTGCAAAGTGACCAGTTTAACCGTTGGTCCTATCTGAAGCTTTCAAACGGTGATTTGCTTTTCGGGGGAACGAATGGGTTCAACATGTTTAACCCCGCCAGTATGGTTGACAACAAGGACAAGCCAAAAGTATACATTACTGACTTCAAAGTTTTTAATAAGCCTGTTACTATTGGGGAGAACGAGTTGCTGAAAACAAATATTCTCCTCACAAAGGAAGTAACATTGAGTTATTCTCAGAATGTTTTTTCATTCGAGTTTACTGCGCTCAACTATCGACAGTCCGAAAAGAATCGGTACAAATACATGATGGAGGGTTTTCAGGATGAATGGATTGACGCCGGGTCAGAGCGAAAAGTATCCTATACAAACCTGAGCCCCGGCGAGTATGTTTTCCGCGTTGTTGCCTCCAATAATGATGGTTTGTGGAACATGGAGGGAGCATCTATAAAGATTACTATTGTGCCACCATTCTGGCGAACGTGGTGGTTTATTACACTTGTTACATGCGCCATTTGCTTCGGTTCGATCTATTATTTCCGTCATCAAAAGAAAAAAGCTGACCGTCAGGAGGAGGAATTAAAGTCGATCATCGAAGCGCGGACCAGTGAAGTGCAAAAACAAAGTGAAGCGATCTTTAAAAAAAATGAACAGGAGAAATTTCAAAACTGGATCACCCAAGGACTGGCGACGTTCGGGCAAATTATAAGTAAACATAAAGGTAGCCTGGACGAATTGTCGAGGGAGATCTTACGGCATTTGGTCCGCTATGTTCATGCGGACCAGGGTACGATTTCTATAGCTAACCGTGAGGACGAGGCTGATGAGTATTTGGAAATCCTGTCTACGTTTGGCGTAAATCAGGACCGGCTCAAGAAGAGGAGAATTGAGATAGGGGAAGGGTTGATCGGCTCAACGTATAAAGACAAGGAGAAGAAAACCCTCCGGAATCTTCCGGCAAATTATATCCAGGTGGAATCGGGTCTGGGAAAATCCTGCCCGGCTACATTGGTATTGCTGCCGCTGAAGACCGACGATGGCGAAATTCAGGGCGTAATAGAGCTGGCATTCTTAAACGATGTATCGGATGTCGTACAGGGATTTTTGGATCAGGTGGCAGCGGTCATTGCGCTGAATATCCATGCTGCAAATCTCAATTACAAGACCACGCGATTGCTACAGCAGTCCAAAGAACAAACTGAAGAGTTGCAGGCCCAAGAAGAAGAAATGCGTCAGAATATGGAGGAATTGGAGGCAACGCAAGAAGAATTAAAGCGGCGTGAAAAGGAGTATCAGGATCAGATCCGCAATCTGGAGGAGGAACTACAAAAATATAGGAGCTAGCAAACGAGATTCAACACTCTTTAAAAAATGGCTCCCACACCTTTGTTCAATAAATACCGTACAGACTAAAAATACCTTGTCTGAAATTCTTTAGAGCGGTCCAGTACTTCCTTTTCTTTTCAATATCCAGGTCGTAAACAATCGATCTTAGACTCTCTAACGATGCATTAATTTTTTCGACATAAAATGCGGCGCCAAGACGCAAGGCATGGACAGCCATATTGAGGTTCTTCTGCGACAGTAAAAACAACACCGGTATGTCGCGATTAGCTTCTTTGATCTGGCGGAGGTAGTAAAGACCGTCGCTCTTCTCGTTAAGATCATGCGCAAGAAGGATTAACGATGGTTTAACCTGGAGGTGATTCATCATCTCTGCGCCGCTCGTAAAGTGGCTAACATCGAAAGACAATGTCTCCAGATGGCTCTGGAGCTTCTTCGAAGAAGTTGGGTCGCTGTCGACGATGAATACCGTTTTGTTTCTCATAATCTTGTATAACTACAATTTCTATCCCGCGCAAAGTGTGTGCAAGTAAGGTTTTATGGCCTTAGCGATCCTTTTTACAGACTTGCAGTCTCATTTTGGTCACGGCAGTTGAAAAAAGGGACGACATTTGGTAAAAGGGGAATCCTTATCGCTGAAATGAGTTTATAGGCTTCAAACCAACCATAAGGCCGATCAATAATCGAGCTCAACCCCAATATTTTGAGTCGTTTACTTTTTGGCATAAATCGTCAGGACAATTCCCTCATGTAATAAAGGTTGTAAGGGAAGGCAACCTTATTGAAAATTCACTTGTATTAGCTACAAAAGCGGTTCCTTGGAAGAAAATACTGAACGAACCAATACTATCCTGATTGGGTGTAAGAAACTGCACCGAGAGAGCCAGAAGCAGCTCTATGAGGAATACTATGCATACGCCCTGAGTATCTGTCTACGCTATGCTGACAATCGCGACGAAGCATCGGAAATATTAAATGATGGCTTTATGAAGATTTTTAACAACGTCAAGGTTTTCGATCTGACCAAGGCTTTCAAACCTTGGCTTCGAAAGATTATGGTGAATACAGCAATCAACCATTTTCATCAGAAGCAACGTAAAATTCAGGCGGACGAAATTCAGGTCGCAAAACATGAATCCGATACAGAGAGCATAATTTCCGGGATTTCATATCAGGAAATCATTGCTATGCTACAAAAATTACCTCCGGCCTACCGGACTGTTTTTAACCTCCATGTGCTTGAGGGCTACAAGCACGAGGAAATTGCAAGAATGTTGGATATAAGCGTCGGGACATCGAAATCGAATTTATTTAAAGCAAAGGAATCACTAAAGAAGATAATGAACGATTTTTTTGAAGCAGACTATGTCGAAAAAGAGTGACGATAGCATAGAACGGATCTTCAGGCAGGCACTGACTCAATACGATACCAAATTCCAGGAAAGCGATTGGGTCAAGATGGAGAAATTGCTGGATGAGGAAGCGAGTAGGAGAGCCGCGGCACGTTCCAGGAGAATAAAAGGTACCGCTTATACGCTGACAGGCCTGACGGGGCTTATCATCGCTGTCTATTTTTTGGCAATTAAAAATCCGTCCGGTACACTCGGAGTTCTGAGCGATTCGGTTACCGAAATGCAGGCCACAGAGGATCTCACGAAAAACGGGAATGTGAAGGATGAGAATCAATCTGATGGCCTGCTTTCTAAACCCCCACCCCTTGTCTCAAAGTTACCAGGCAAAGATGGCTCAGATCAAACTGCCGGCGAAACTGATCGAGACGCATCACAACTTCTGGACCCAGACAAATCGAAGAAGACAAACCCTGAAATAATAGCTGATGCCACCACGGATGCACCAGGGTCACCTTCCAAAGCTGACAGACAGGTTGGCGGGGAAACTGACCTCGAGCTGCCCACAACATCCAGTATTTTACCGAAAAAGAACAACAGCGCGGCACAGGGGCCATTGTCTGACCTTGAAAAATCCACATCAAATGAAAACAAAACCCTGCCCCCGGATGCGAACCTAACCAACAAAAGCGACCCCTCACTGACGACTCCGGTTACCGGGAACGATGTTCAAGACATTGCAAATGAAAAAATAACCGCAGACGATGACGCCCTCGCTGTTACCACCGTACCATCTGCGACCGGGTCGTCAGAGAATGTGACTTCAAAAGAATTCCAGGAGACCGCGGCAGACCAACCCACCCAAAATACAATAGCGGTCGCGCCCGAGGAAAAAGTTTCGGCTATTGGAAAGGATACGTCGGCTGTAAAAAGGGTGACTATTCTAAGTCAACCTGAAGCTCCCGCTATAAATGCCAAGGAGACGGAAGGCAAACAAAAAGTAAAACCAGCTTCTCGCTGGAGTGTCGGGATCATTTTTGCACCGGAATTCAGTACGATAAACCTTGGACGCTACTCCGCGCCGGGGGCGTCGTTCGGATTGCGTATAGCCTATCAGGTATCCAATAGGTTTTCTGTCAATACCGGACTGATCCGCAGCACAAAAAAGTACGAGGACAGCGGAGACAGCTATCAGCCTCGCAATCCTGCGTATTGGCAAATCAGAACCAACGGCGTCATCCCGGAGGAGATCTACAGTAATTGTCTCGTATATGAACTGCCCGTGGGAGTGCAATTTGACGCAATCCAGACGCAAAAGTCCAGAGTTTTTATTTCAACAGCAATTTCCAGTTACTTCATGGCAAGCCAGGCGTATGATTATACATTTAGCTCGCCTAATCCGGGGGCAGACATGGGCTGGAGGAGTCCCCGAGCAGAAAATTATTGGTTTAGTGTGGGGATGGTATCGGCTGGATACGAACGATACATCCACAGGTCGCTCGCGCTTGGTATTGAGCCATATTTGAAATTCTCTCTATCGGAGATAGGCTGGCCTAATATCAAACTATTTAGCACCGGAGCGTATGTAACTCTGCGTTACAGATTCATGATAAAGAGAAACTTAGAATAACGCGTTATGAAAATTCCTACCCCATGAGTTCAAGAAAAAAAACATTCTATGAAGACCAGTATGCAAGCTTTTCCGTTGTGGAATCCATTCCTTGCGTTAAGGTAAAATTATCGGGATTCCCGAAGGGAAGTGATCATTACCAATATGTTCAAACCAAGTTGGTTGAGACGATTCGGGATCAGGCCAATAATTATTGCCGTCTTCATCTGTTAACTGACAATACCGAGGCTGGTGTAGTACTTGACGAAGACATGACCTATTACAAATGCAATATCATTCCGGCCATTGAAGAGGCCGGCGTAAGATATCACGCTATTGTTCTGCCTCAGAATTTCTTTGCAACGGTCATTAAAAGTCAGACCGCACTGGTCAATCGAAAGCTGAAAGTGGCTTACTTCGACACCGTTACACGGGCTTCCAAATGGCTAAAGAAACAGTAGGCTTTACGTTTAGTATGTGTTAAAAGCTGATGTATTGTCACCACGATGCGAATCTAAGTTTTCGTCCATCCGAAGCGGCCGGGAACAATTGCCCGATCGTGCTCAATCAGAGGTTGTGACTCGGGACTTTATTTTCGTTTTGTAAGGCCCGTGGATGGCAAGAATTTCACGCTTTTCATTTTCATCATTTAGGATGATTATATGGTAAACTTCTCCGCCCTCTGTAACCCGCACAACGATGTGGCCATCCATGCTCTTATATGCACGTTCCAACGCGGGTCCGATGACGTTTTTATTCGCCTCTAACATATTCGTGGCAAAAAGATCCCTTGGGCCGTCATAGAGATAGTTCGAAGTAACGCGCCTCAGCACTTCATGACCCGGGTGATCAGAGGACCATGTCTGCTGTATCCATACACGCGGTTTGAGCGTTCTAATGTTAAACTCATTGTGAGCATCACGATTTCCATGGTGATCCATCACGGCTACATCGACTTCACCGATGGCAGCAGACATCGGTGTTTCAACGTCGTTCCATTTCGGCGCCCCAAGATCTGCAATGCCCGGACAGTCACCACCTGTGTAATACCTGAAGTCACCATAATCAATTCGTAACGCAAGACTCAACTGATTCTCTCCCGGTGAGTAGATTTCCAAGGACAAAGGAAAATACTCCAATGTTTCTGTTCCCCGTCCTGTCCATATCGTTCCATTCGATTTTATGTTTTGTACTTTGAAGTTTTTAAAAGCTTCAGGCTTTCGCGTTAATACAATCTGTTGACTTGACCCTGCTTTGAATTGTTCAACGACCATTCTGGATCTCTTAATATGAAAATCAGTAAAGTTCCAATAGTTCTCCAATGCCTGATATATTTCCGCGCTGGATGGATTTTTCATCATCGACCTTTTGATGGAATCACTTTTCCACGCCAAGGGATAATCATAGTCCGGGAACCCGCGGTCCAGAAGTTTTTTGAATTTCAGGTGTTCTCCAACCCCCGTGATTCCAGACAGGTAATAATTTCCCAGAGAAGATCGCTTTGCACCTTGATAAAAGCTTCCAAAATGATCATCATGAAAGTGCGTGATGACGGCATAGTCGATCGCAGGATCGGAGGACGTTGGATGAAAACGTTTTACATAGTCCACAATCCATTCGTGTGCGCGCTTGCTGCTATTGGGGTGTAGTGCAGCATTTCGCGCAGAGTTTACTCGTTCGCTAGTCGGATTCATCTCGCCGGCATCTAGCAACATTGTCGTCCCGTCTGGAAATATGTAAAATGCTGCATCACCGAGGCCCGTATTGATATGGTGAATATCCAGGTAACCTTCCTTCCATGGAGGAAGTGGTTTGCCGATTTCCTGCGCGATGGAAAAAGTCAATGATAATACATATAGTAGTATTGCGGTGAAGCGTGTCATGGTCGATTTCGCTTTTAAGGAAATGTCATCATAAACCGTAATCCGAACCTAGGCCTGTCGTCCATGCCCCAGCTACGTCATAAACAATGACGTTTTTCGTTGGCCGCCACGAAACGACTGCAGTTAATGTTTTTTTTAACATTCGCTACCGTTTCAAAATTGCACGGAAGGTAAAACTATGAAAAGTTACTTTCAACATTGGAATCGTAATTCATTCTAAAAAAATTGGAGGGTAGCATTCCGTTAAAGGAAATGACAAAAAGCTTTTATTTAGTTATAGCAAGATTAACATTCAAATTTTTTTTTATTAACCCACTTAAAGGTAAAGAGAACTATCGCGGCTGAGCTTCTTTTTTTAGAGTAGTGCAATCTTCAAGATGTTAGAATTCTAACCGTAACCAACAGCTGACCGGTGTGCCTTTGCGTATGTTCAGCAGCGTGAAACAACAAGCCAAGGACGGTAGAGGGAAGCTTTTTCCGCCCTACGCTAACGGGATTCAACAAAGTGTTTTCAGGCGTGTCCCGCAACTGATTAAGGCTTTGTTGAATTTGTTGCTTGAAACGTTGTACTAACGCTGCACCTGTTACTTCATTAGATGTGTCAGTTCCCTCCGATTGAAGGTATGCCAACTGTTCAACCGATAAAGATTCTCCGCGAGCGTAAGTAAAGAGACGATCCAGCACGCCTGCGAGATGCTTCAAATGGAATCCGACCGAAGCAACCCCGGCAGGCCGCAGCCATAATTTCTCGTTAGGGAATCCATACATAAGTTTTTCAACTTCCTCGCCCGACTGCACAATTGCGTGGGCGACGGGTTGTAAGATCGAAGGTATATGATCGATTGGCCCGCGAAGCCATACTTCAGGCGCCTCCATAAATATTTATCCGTAACTTGCTGTACAAGGTAGTAAGTATTTTATCCCTTGTAAGCGAAAGGTTCAAACTTTGTGTGAAAATTATGATCTATAAAACCCTTTCATTTTGTTTTGTTTTCCTGCTAAACCTTGCCGTGGTATGTCAGTGTCACGCACAGGAAGTGGAATATGCGAGGGAAGTGATCGCCACACTTTGTTCGGAGTTGATGAAGGGGCGCGGTTATGTCGGAAACGGAGATCGAAATGCGGCGGAATACCTGGCCAGTGAATTTGAAAAAGCCGGGTTGAAAAAATATGCCAAAACATATTTTCAAACCTTTACGACACCTGTGAATTCTTTTCCGGGAAACATGTCGCTTACTGTCAATGGGACTATGCTTAAGCCAGGCGAAGATTTCTTAATCGATCCAAGTTCTCCCGGCATTTCAGGGAGTTTTCAGGTGCAAATGCTGACAACGGAAGATTTGCTCAGTAATGGATGGCTACAAAAAATTAAGGATGCTTCATCCAAATTTGTTGGCATTGATGCATTCGACAAGACAAAATTCAGCGCTGACGAGCAAAAGCGACTGAATGAGATCATTTCATTTCTCAAATATGGCAAGGATAATCCAGCGAAAGGAACTTTGATTCTGACAACGGAAAAAATGACCTGGAGCGTCGCTACTGAATTATTTTATAAACCCGCTTTAATAGTCAGGGCGAAGTCCATTTCGCTGCCGATCACAACCCTGGAAATATCTGCGGAAAACAAATTCCTAAAAGATCATAAAACACAAAACGTGATTGGCTACATAGAGGGCTCGAGATCTGATTCCCTTGTGGTTTTAACAGCGCACTATGACCATCTGGGAATGATGGGAAGAGAGACAATATTTCCCGGCGCTAACGACAACGCTAGCGGCGTTTCGATGCTATTGAATATGATGAAGTATTTCTCCAATACAAAACCCGCTTATAGCACTGTATTCATTGCCTTCGCAGCAGAAGAGCTCGGCCTTGTTGGGTCTAGTTATTTTACGTCCCATCCGCTTTTCTCGCTAAATCAAATTAAGTTTTTAATCAATTTTGACCTTGCTGGCACAGGTGATGACGGCATTCAAGTGGTAAATGGAAAAATATATCAGCAGAAATTTGATATGATGGTGAGATTGAATGAACAACATGGATTATTGAAGCAGGTCAAGATACGCGGCGAGGCATGCAACAGTGACCATTGCATGTTTTATGCAAAAGGGGTCCCATGCTTCTATATCTACACTCTTGGTGGAATCCAGGCCTACCACGATATCAACGATCGCGCAGAAACCCTGCCGCTTACAGATTACAGGGATTATTTTGCCTTGTTGATAAAATTCATCCAGACGCTTTAGTCATCAATCATTGCGATCACCGGGCAGCCCCGGAAAGGATCTTTTAATGCAGATTCAAGTGGGCGTGAACGGGTCCGGGATTTGGGCCGTGTATTATCGATACGTTGTCGTGTCAGAACGACTGCCAGTGGAGCTATTTCATCCTTGTTAAAATTCTCCGTTGCTTGAATGATGTTTTCAAGTGCTCGTTAGCTCAAAATGAATCAGGGAAAACCCTGAAGTTTCGCCTATCCATTCGATGTTCGTTGTCTCGGTCTCAGTAGTATTCAAGACCTTACATAGGCGATATAAACTAACTAATTGATCGTTATAAAACAGAAAATCATATTAACCTTGAAGTTGAATAATGCCGCTCAAAACGCGCGGGGTAAGGCCATGCCGTATCGACAATCATTAAGTGTAGCAGAACCGTGAAAGGGTTGCCATTATCGAGCGCATTGGATAAAGTTTGAGAGTTTTATAAATTAAATCCCCGGTTCATCGTCTATAAGGGATTAACATTGAGGTGATGGCAATGATTTTTGAAAAAGAAACACGATCTTACCCGCACTAATGAACTTTTGGAAAAAATTTCCTGTGACAATTGTCAGGGTGATATTTCTGATCCTGATTTGGATTTTTTATCACGTCGGTGGGTACTGTCAGGACTTGGCATTCCAACACCTGTCCACAAGGCAAGGACTTTCCCAGGCCAACGTTTGGGATATACTACAGGATCGGTATGGTTTTATTTGGATAGCAACAGAAGATGGCCTCAATGTCTATGACGGATATTCTTTTACCGTCTATCGAAATAACCCATTGGATTCTTCCAGTATTAGCAATAGCAATATTCGCTGCATCAGGCAGGATCAATCCGGAAACCTCTGGATTGGTACACGTTTTGGATTGAATTTTTACAACCATAGAACAAATAGATTCACTAGGTTTCTGCATAACGAAACAGACCTGCAATCGCTTAGCAACAATGATGTTACAAGTATCTTTTTTGACTCGAAAAGCAATTTATGGGTTGGAACTGCTCGCGGTCTTAACCTCTTTGACCCAGGTACGAAAACATTTAAACATTTTTTCAACAAACCTGGTGACCCCCTGTCACTGCCGAATAATGCCATAAATTCGATCATCGAGGACTCACAGCAAAGACTTTGGATTGCCACCCGGGGAGGGCTGAGCATGATGCGCAATGGTTCATTCGACAATTCCTTTCACGATCCCGCCAAATCGTCAACATTGAGCTCTAGCCGCCTCACGAATATGCACAGAGGGAAGGACGGTAGCTTATGGGTTGGAACATTTGACAACGGCCTGAATAAAATGAACAGGCCTGGTGATTTTACGCGCTTCACAAGTAACATAGATGATCCAAAAAGTATCGGCGGAAATTATGTCTACAGTCTGACAGAGGATCGCGAAGGAAATCTTTGGATTGCAGCGGATGGAGCCCTTAACAAGATGGACAAGACGACTGGGACGTTTACGCGATATTTCCAGGACCAATCCGACCAACATAGTCTGAGTAGCAATATCGTAACGAAGGTGTTTTTCGATGTTAATAATCGCATGTGGGTCGGTACGCGATTCGGTGGCGTCAACGTATATGACCCCGGCAAGTATCCCTTTCATCATTACAAGTACAATTCACACAATAGAAATAGCCTGAGCAATAACACGGTTACCTCTTTTGAGGAAGACAGCAACGGAAACTTTTGGGTTGCGACGGATGGGGGTAGTCTTAACTACTTCGAGAGGCAGACAAAGAAGTTCACGAATTACCTGGGTGTGTTCTCTAACAACAAAGTTTTAGCTGTGAGAAAAGATAGGAAAGGTGGTTTGTGGATTGGAATGTGGAGTGGAGGACTTAATTATTTTGACCCAGTCACCGGCAAGGTCAAGCGTTACAAGAATGATCCAAAAGATCCGACAAGCCTCAGCGATAACAATGTTTTCCACATCCTGGTAGATAGGAAAGGGAATGTCTGGATCGCTACGTGGGGAAACGGGCTTAACAAATACAACCCTGCCACCGACGATTTTACCAGGTATACGCATGACCCGGATAATCCTAACTCCTTAACCAGCCTGGCGATCGATTATCTATTTGAGGACTCAAAAGGGAAAATCTGGATTGCATCCGAGCTTAACGGATTGGACCGATTCGATCCGGAGGCTAATACTTTTACACATTATAAGGCTGACTCGAAACCCGGCAGCCTGAGCAGCAACAGTATTTTTACTATACATGAAGATTCGAAAAAGAGGATATGGGTCGGAACTAATGCAGGTTTGAACCTCTTCGATGCCGCGACGCAAACCTTTAAATCTTACCGTCAAATCGACGGACTGCCTAACGAGGGGGTTATGGGTATACTCGAGGAAAGCGGTGGGGATCTATGGCTTAGTACAAACAAGGGACTTTCGCGATTTGACCCTGAGAATGCTACATTCAAGAATTTCCTGGAAGGAGATGGACTACAAAGTGATCAGTTTAACCGATGGGCCTCATTTAAACTTTCAAACGGGGAACTACTATTCGGTGGCACAAATGGTTTCAATTTATTTCATCCAGACAGTATTAAGGTAAATACGTACAAGCCTCCTGTTCATATTACCGGCTTCCGCGTCTTTAATAAAACTGTAAACATTGGTCCGAACGAAATCCTGAAGGAGAACATTCTGACAACCGATGAGATCCGGTTAAGTTACCTGGAAAATGTTTTTGCGTTCGAGTTCACCGCGTTGAATTATAGGCAGCCGGAAAAAAATCAATATCGGTATAAAATGGACGGGTTTCAGGACAATTGGATCGATGCCGGCTATGAGCGCAAAGCCTCCTATACAACTCTGAGTGCCGGTGAGTATACATTCAAGGTAATTGCCTCTAATAACGATGGGGTGTGGAACGAGGAAGGGGTCTCTCTTAGAATAATTATTCTGCCACCTTATTGGCAAACCTGGTGGTTTAAGGCTTTGATTGTATTAATCCTCATTGGATTGGTAATACTGGTTTTCAAGTTAAGGATGAACGCCATCAAACAGCAAAAACTTTTTCTGGAGAAGCAGGTGCAGGAAAAGACCGCTGAACTTCTGCTGCAAAAGGAAGCGGTAGAGGCGCAAGCTGAGAATATGCAAGCCCTTCACGAACAGCAACAGGCACAAACTGAGTTTCTTCAGACCCTTAATGAGGAGCTCCAGCATCAGAAGGAAGAAATAATTGCTAAACAGGAAGAGGCTGAGAAAGCCAGGCGCGAAGCAGAACAAGCAAACAAGGCGAAAAGTATTTTTCTGGCAACTATGAGCCATGAAATCCGGACACCCATGAATGGAGTACTTGGAATGGCGGCACTTCTTGCTGAAACCACACAAACACCCGAACAGCAAGAGTATACAGATACGATACGTAGCAGCGGCGAGGCGTTGTTAACAGTAATCAATGACATCCTCGATTTTTCTAAAATTGAATCTGGAAATCTGGAACTCGACAACCATGGTTTTGACTTACGTCAATGCATTGAAGAGGTGATGGACGTCTTTGCCCCGAAAGCTTCTGAAAAAGGACTCGACCTGGTTTACCAAATCGATTATCAAATACCTGCCCAAATCGTTGGAGATAGTCATCGGCTGCGTCAGATTTTACTCAATCTGATCAGCAACGCTATGAAGTTTACGCACCAAGGCGAAATTTTTGTTAGCGTTGATCTGCTGAAAATGGACAACAACACGCTCGATCTGGCCTTTCATGTGAAAGATACCGGGATCGGAATACCAAAAGATAAAATTTCACGACTGTTCAAAGCATTTTCACAAGTTGATTCATCCACTACAAGGAAATACGGCGGAACCGGGCTGGGTTTGGTAATCAGCGAGCGGTTAGTTCAACTTATGGGAGGTACTATAAGCGTTGAAAGTGAATCTGGGGTTGGAACAACATTCACATTTACAATTAGCACAACGATGAGCTATGCTACACTGCGTCAATATGTTCATTTCAACACAGCAGGTAACGAGGGGAAAAAAGTTCTGGTTATTGACGACAATACAACGAATCTAACAATCTTGAAAAGTCAATTAGAGCACTGGATGCTCACGCCTGTATTGGCGTCCTCGGCAAGAGAAGCTCTGGAAATTTTATCGCGGCAGGAACAATTTGACCTCGTAATCACCGATATGCAGATGCCGGATATGGACGGACTGCAACTTTCACAGCGAATCAAAGCAAGGTATTCCATCCCTATAATCTTGTTAAGCTCCATAGGAGATGAAAGCAAGCGTAAGCACGAAGGGCTGTTTTCTGCTGTGCTAAACAAGCCTGTAAAACAGCAACAGTTGTCGCGTGTTGTTCAGGCTGCGCTTCGACCTGATAATACATTTTCACCGGCAGCAGATGAATCCAAGGCCAAGCAACTTTTATCGCGGGAGTTCGCGGAAAAATATCCGCTGCGTATTCTCGTTGCGGAAGACAATGTTGTGAATCAAAAACTGACGCTTAGGGTGCTTCATAAGCTGGGCTATCAGGACATAGATGTGGCGCAGAACGGACTGGATGCTATTGAAAAATTTGGTGAGAAGTTCTATGAAGTAATATTGATGGATGTACAAATGCCGGAAATGGACGGCCTTGAAGCCACCCGGTTAATTCGCTTAAAACAGTTTCAACAGCCAGTCATTATTTCCATGACGGCCAATGCCATGCAGGACGATAAAGACAAGTGTTTGCAGGCTGGCATGGATGGATACATTGCAAAGCCAATAAACCTCGAAGAGTTAGTAGAGGCCCTCATCAAGGCATTCAATTCGTATAAACCAAAAATATACGAATAGTAGACTAAGGCCTCTGACCCCAACGCATCGTCTCTATAACGGCCAAATGGATTTGCCGTTTCATCTGTAAAGAAGAGGATGCTTCAGCACTATGATGCTACGACCTTCTGCTGTTACTACGTCGTTTGCCTCAAAGGTTTCATCTTCATGCGTTGCCATGCTCGTATCCAGCACTCTATGCCATTGCCTACCGTATTTTAGAGGCGGCAACGTGAAGTCTAGTGATTCATGATAAGCGTTGAAAATGAGATAGAAGCTGTCGTCGACAATGCTTTCGCCTCTGGGGCCCACCGAATGCAACCCGCGCCCGTTTAGATAAATTGCCAATGATTTGGCAAAGTCGTTGTTCCAATGTTCCTCCGTCATTTCAGCTCCGTCGGGTAAAAACCAGGCAATGTCCTCTAGTCCTATTCCCTTGATTGGTCGCCCCTGAAACCATCTTCGTCGACAGAATGTTGGATGATTTTTTCGCAGATGAATTATACCTTTGGTGAATTCCAGGAATTGCCGATCGGCACCTTGCCAGTCTAACCATGAAATTTCGTTGTCCTGGCAATAAGCATTATTATTCCCTTGTTGGGTGCGACCTATTTCATCACCTGCTACAAACATGGGAACACCCTGTGAAAGAAAAAGCGTAGTGGTCAGGTTTCGTTTTTGACGTTTCCGGAGTTCGATCACTATTGGGTCGTCCGTAGGCCCTTCTGATCCGCAGTTCCACGAACGGTTATGATTCTCACCATCCATGTTATCCTCCCCGTTGGCTTCATTGTGTTTTTCATTGTAGGAGACCAGATCCTCCAGTGTAAACCCGTCATGGGCGGTAATGAAATTTATGCTTGCGGTAGGTCTTCGATAGTCGCTCTCATATAGGTCAGGGCTGCCTGTAAAGCGGGCTGCAAATTCTCCCAATACACTGTCTGCGCCACGCCAGTAGTCACGTATGCAGTCGCGATATTTTCCGTTCCACTCAGCCCAATCCTGCGGAAACTTTCCTACCTGATAACCTCCTTCCCCGACGTCCCAGGGCTCTGCAATCAACTTAACTTGCGAAATAGTGGGATCCTGGTGAATAATATCAAAAAATGCGCTGAGCCTGTCTACTTCGTGCAGCTCCCGTGCCAGGGTTGAAGCAAGGTCGAACCTGAATCCGTCGACGTGCATGTCGAGTATCCAATAACGGAGACTGTCCATCATCAGCCTGAGCACATTTGGTAGATTTGCATTTAGTGTATTTCCGGTCCCGGTATAATCCATATAGTATCGCCTGTCTTCCGTCAGACGATAATATGCCGCATTATCAATCCCCTTAAAGGAAAGCGTGGGACCCATATGGTTGCCTTCAGCCGTATGGTTGTAGACAACGTCGAGGATGACTTCTATGTTTGCTTTGTGAAGTTCCTTCACCATATTCTTAAACTCAACGACTTGTTCTCCCAGAACACCGCTGCTGGAGTAACGGGCGTCGGGAGCGAAGAAACCTATGGTGTTATATCCCCAATAATTAGTTAGTCCCTTTTCCTTGAGATGCCGATCAGCGACAAAGTGGTGCACAGGCATGAGTTCAATGGCGGTAATACCCAGTTCCATCAGGTATTTTATGGTGACCGGATGCGCCAGCGCGGCATACGTCCCGCGGATCTGGTCTGGTATTTCCGGATGCAACTTCGTAAACCCCTTCACGTGTGCTTCATAAATGATCGATTGATGATAAGGTATTTTAGGAGACTTGTCATTGCTCCAATCAAATTTTGAATCAATTACAACGCATTTTGGGATAAACGCGGCGCTGTCAGTCTCGCTGAAACTCAAATCCTCGTCGGGGCTACCCACTTCGTAGCCAAAAAGCGAATCATTCCAATCGATCGTTCCTGCAATGGCCTTTGCATAAGGATCGATCAGCAGCTTCGAAGAATTAAAACGGTGGCCGTTTTGTGGGTCATAACTTCCATGCACCCGATAGCCATAGAGTTGTCCGGGACGTATATCGGGAAAATATGCATGCCACACATGATGTGACCGTTCAACTAATCTGATCTTGGCCGATTCAACTTCATCGGAGGGATTGGTAAAGAAACAAAGCTCCACGCTGGTGGCGTTGTCGGCGTATAACGCGAAATTTACACCGATGCCGTCCCAGGTTGCTCCCAGAGGGTACGGACTGCCAGGATAGACAATTATATTCGCAGGTGCAGTCTTAAGCACAGAAGTTTCCATGTTGAATTAATTCAATACGTAAGTTGATAAACATTTTCGAATTCGCCAGTGACCGTGGAGGGTTCTTTATGGGAATGGCAAGCGGGTGACATTCATACATATGGATTGAAGACCGTCTTGGTTTTCAATCGGATTTTATGTTTTGATCAATTAGTCCAGGCAGTTAGTTTCCGCTTCATTAATCGATAAATGTCCCTGGCGCACCCTCGCACGACCGGATTCTTTTTAGATGATATAAACATACAGGAAGCGCGATAGTTTGGATGGGTAAAAAAATCTTTAAATATGGCGTCGTATTAACATTTATGTTCTTTTTGTCTTGACCGTGCCGTCGCCGACCGCGTGCGCTAAAGCTATAGCGGGCGCAAGCGGCTACGCGCAGGCAGGCACAAAAAGAACCAAAAAGTCAAGAGCCAAATGTGCCTGCCTGCTGGAGCTTTAGCGTAGGCATGGCTTCCCCCCACATGCCGGGCCACCCCGCATTTGGCTCGGGCCAGCGCGCCCCACGGAATGAAGTCTTG
>JAICGJ010000039.1 GCA_025923195.1 Chryseolinea sp. | reverse complement strand
TCCTATTTACGTTTGCTTTAACATTAATGCTGACAAAGTGGGAGGTGGTCCACCATCCGGATTCAAAGTTGAGACGGGTACAATGCAAACCCATAATGTTGTCGCCACCATTCCTTCCAGTGTGGGTTATTCGCCGCTTTGGCTGGTAAATGCGTACGACAATGCAGAGTTCGATGACGTCAACGATTTAACCACGGCCCAAACATCAACTAGCATGAATCTTGGCGCTACAGTAAACTGCCCGGTTGTGAGTGTTCAATAGGCAAGAGATTTCGGAAAGCGGATTTGCATCAGCATTGTTGGTGCATCCGTTTTCTTCCTGGATCACGGCAATTAATTCCTTTATCGTTTTATTGCCATGCTAAACTTGATTCTTGAAAACGAGAGAATCTCAGATCGATTGTAAATGTTGCCAGCCAAAAAAGTATAAAAATATTCACTCATTGTTTACGAAAATCTTAGTCACTAAAGAAATTCCCATTTAGGCTGACTTTCGGACTCCTCAACTTAAGTTGAATGAATATAAATTGACGCATCTGATCATAAGGGACGCACATGACCTTTACGATCATTATTTTAAAGTCTTTAAATTGCCAAATGAAATATATCATCCTTGTTTTTTCTGTTATTCTATTGGGCAGCTGTGGAAAGAACAACCCACAAACAATTGTCGACAGCTCCATCGATGCCCATGGCGGAAGACTTTTTGAAAACGTTCACATAGAATTTGATTTTAGAAACCGACATTACACGTCCCATCGGCAGGGAGGTATTTTTACCTACACGAGGGAATTCAAAGACAGTACAGGCAATGTCAGAGACGTATTCACCAACGATGGCTTCTACCGCGAAATAAACGGGCAACGTGCAAAAATAACGGACGAACGGGCCAAGGCCTTCTCGAATTCCGTCAACTCAGTTATTTACTTTGCCTTGCTCCCTTATGGATTAAATGATCGTGCCGTTCAAAAGGAGTATGTGCATCAAACCGAGATCAATGGTAAACGATATCATGTGATCAGAATCACTTTCGAAAAGGAAGGTGGAGGAAAGGACTATGAAGATGTTTTTTTGTATTGGATTGATCAGGACTCAAAAAAAGTTGATTACTTGGCTTACACTTATGAAACCGACGGTGGAGGAATCCGATTTCGTGAAGCTAAAAACAGGCGAAGCATCAAAGGCATTCTCTTTCAGGATTATATAAACTTTGAGCCGGCGGACAGCACCGTTTCGCTTGATGAAATAGAAAATCTCTATAAAAATGGGAAGCTGCAAAAACTCTCTGACATAGTGCTTGAAAATGTCTCCGTTCAAGTATTATCGAAAAATTAGATTTGCCTTCGGCGGATCCTGAATCCCTTGGTGACTGTTATCCGATCACTCGTAACGCAGTGTATCGACAGGGTTGGTACGTGCGGCTTTCATGGTTTGAATGCTGACCGTAAGTAAAGACACCAACAGCACGGAGAAACCAGCGATGACAAAGATCAAGGGTGAAATGTCCGTCCGGTACGGAAAACTTTCAATCCAGTCGCTCATAAAGAACCAAACCAACGGGACCGCTAGCATAATCGATAGAAAAACAAGCTTTATATATTCTTTTGACAGCAAGATAAAGATACCCTTATCGGTCGACCCCAGAGCTTTGCGGATGCCAATCTCTTTCGTCCTTTGAGTCGCTGTGTAGGCAGAAAGTCCAAATAGGCCCAGGCAGCCAACGACGACGGCCAACGATGCAAACGTAGTGAACAGTCTTCCGAATTTTCGTTCATTCTCATACTGCCTGTTGAAAAAATCATCGAGAAAGAAGAATTCAAACGGGTTGCCTGGAAATACTTTTTCCCATGCCTGTCTCACATGCGACACACTACCTGAGATATCCTTAGTCCTGATCCTCACGGAGTAATATTCTCCCTGATAGGGTAAGCAGGCGAAGATCATAGGGTCTAATGACTTTTTGAGTGAGACCTGGTGATAATCGTTAACCACACCGACAACAATTGGGCTCCATTGCCACGTGGTCAACGTGATCGTCTGTCCCACAGCATCTTCCGGATTGTTGAAGCCCAGAAGGCGTGCGGCAGACGCAGAAAGAATAACAGCAGTATCAGGGTCATGAGTATAGTCCTCCGAGAAAGTCCGGCCGGCAATCAATTTCATTTTGAATACGTTCATGAATTCATAGTCCATGCTATTCATGCGCAGCGTCACCGCTTGATCGTCCTGGTGGCCGTACTTCTTAACAATACTTTTATATTCTCTTTGCTTTCCCGGGATGGTCGCGGAAATGGATAGTCCCTCTATAGAAGGATCTTTCTTCACTTCGTTTCTAAACACGTCAATGGCAGATCTAAACGCATTTCTATCTCGAGGCATTATGCCAGGGCGTTCTACGACCAATATCTGATCGATGTTCATCCCCAAGTCCTGCTTCATCATGAAATCGAGCTGACGATACACAATGAGCGTACCCGCAATCAGTCCTACGGAGGCCATAAACTGCAATACCACCAGTGACTTACGAAGAAGGATGCCACTCACACTATTTTTTAGCTTTCCTTTTAGAACGGTTACCGGCTTAAATGATGAGAGCACCAGGGCTGGATAAGATCCCGACAAAAGCGTGCCGCCAACCCATAGCCCAAGAGTTAAGATCACAAACCATAATTGGATAAGGTCGCGAGCCTGAAGTTGCAATCCAGAAATAGAATTAAAGAAAGGGATGGCTAGCGCTGCGACTACAACAGCCAAGATCACGGATACCAAATTAACAAGCGCAGCTTCGACCAGGAACTGTCGAACGAGTTGCGCCTTGAAAGCCCCCATAACCTTGCGAACACCAACTTCCTTGGCCCGTTCAAGCGCTTTGGCAGTCGAGAGGTTTACATAATTGATCCAGGCTATTACCATCACGAAAATGCCAATCACAGTCAGAAAAAGTACGATCTCGGCGTCACCGTTTGCTTCCGCCTCGTCAACAAGGTTAGATTTTAAGTGAATGTCTTTGAGAGGCTGGAGGTACAGTGTATCGCGTTGATTGCCTTCTTTTAATTTGGGATTATGTTTTTCCACGACTTCGGGAAACTTGGCTTCCAACATTTTTGGGTCAGTGCCGGGTCGTACTTTAAGGAAGGTATACATGTCTTTTCTCCACCATGCCAGGTCGTAGCGCTCACGGGCTTGGTCAGGGCCTTCGGACCTTGCAAACAAAGTCTTGTATGAAAACAAGACATCAAACTTTAGGTGCGTGTTCGGAGGAAGGTCTTTAAAAACCCCTGTCACCTTAACAAGTTCATTGTTCTGGTCATCATCCTGCATGCGTATCATCTTACCCACTGGATCCTCGCTGCCAAAAAATATTTTGGCATACGTCTCCGAAACCACCGCAGTAAAGGGTTGGGCTAACACAGTTTTTGGGTCTCCTGTCACCATCGGATATCCCATCAGCGGCAGAAAGGATGAATCTGCATAAAGAAATCTTCGCTGCTTCACAGCCACGGGATCGGGCTTGGCTTCCTCATAGGTAATGATTACGTTGTTCTTATAACCCATATTATAAAGTCGGGCATAATCTTCAACTTCCGGGAGTTCATCCTTCAGGGCCGGTCCTGCGGCTGGATAGTTTTCCGCACTTGACGTAACCAGTTCGTTATTAATATAAGTTGTCAGGGCAAGGCGATAGATATTTTCCCGGTCAGCAACAAAGTCCTCATAACTTTTCTCGAAGTGTACGTACAGGGCGATCATTAGAAAAACCGACATACCAATGACCAATCCCGCAATATTCAGGAATGAAAAGAATTTATCTTTTTTGAGGCTGCGGAGCGCGGTAAGGAAAAGATTACGGATCATGAGCAGGTGGTTTGGCCAAATAGAGAAACTGCAAAAAACCTAAAGGTTACAATTAGTATGACACGAATAAAATTAAAAGGTTGCGTCGACGAAAGCTATAGAAACGAATTTGTGGATGAAATAAGAAGCCGATGAAATCCACAAGTGCCCGCAGATATCCCGGGCACTACAAAAAAGAACAATAAGGTATTTCAACGATCGCGAGCCGAGGTACACCTAGTAATTTGATGCCTACCCGCCCGTATTCGTACGTCAACATCCCAGTTGTGAACAAGCCCTTGTACATCAGTCCACCAGATACGTCAGAAAACGTTCTTACGCGCGGCACACATCTTGTCTTAAACCCTCGTCCAATCACCTGTTATGATAAAAAATTACCTGAAAATCGCACTCCGCACGATCTCTCGGAATACGGGATACTCTGTTATCAATATCGCCGGCCTCGCGGTAGGAATGAGCGTAACTATGCTTATTGGGATGTGGGTGTATGACGAGCTGACATTTAACCATTATCACAAAAACTACGATCGCATCGGCGACATTTACCAGCATCACGCAGGTACGAACGGCGGGATCACAACGGTTACCGCTGGATGTGGCCCATTGGCTACTGAACTCAAAGAAACTTACAAAAGTGATCTTAAGCATGTTGTCAGGATGTGGTGGGAGAGCGAACACATACTTTCGATCGACGACCACAAAGTATTGCAGAACGGCACATTCATGGACAGCGAAGTCCTTGAAATGCTCTCGTTCAGGATGACACGCGGCGACTGGTCGGCGTTGAGAGATCAGGCGTCCATTGTTCTTTCCGAGTCGGGCGCAATGGCGCTCTTTGGCATTGATGATCCTATCGGTAAAATGATCAGAATCGACGACGGCATTGATGTAAAGGTGACGGGCGTGTACGAGGATATACCGAAAAACTCCAGGTTCCATTCACTGAAGTTCATATCCACGTGGGATATCTGGGTTGCATCCAACTTCTGGATGAAGAATGAAGAAAATAACTGGAACAATAGGCTGGTCACCCTGGTAGAAATCCAGCCCAATACAACTTTCGAAAGTGTTTCCGCAAAGATAGCAGAGGTAAAATTCAAAAAGCTTCCAAAGGAACAAGCACAGAAAGAAAATCCCAGGCTCTTTATCCAACCCATGGACCGGTGGCATCTTTATTCGGAATGGGAAAATGGTCAAGAAGTTCGAGGAAGGATACAGTTTGTATCTCTGTTTGTCATCATCGGCGGTTTTGTCTTACTCCTTGCCTGCATAAACTTCATGAATCTCAGTACCGCGCAGTCGGAAAAGCGCGCGAGGGAAGTAGGCATACGCAAGTCCATAGGCTCGGCACGCACACAACTCATCTGGCAATTCCTGAGCGAATCATTTATGGTAGTCATGCTGTCTTGGTTCGTGGCGATTGCGATGGTTGGATTTGTTTTGCCCTGGTTTAACGACCTCGCAGGCAAAGCAATGTCAGTCCCATGGACGAACGTCGGCTTCTGGCTTGTAAGCCTTGGATTTATCCTCGTCACAAGTCTCCTTTCCGGAAGTTATCCAGCCCTGTTCCTCTCATCGTTTCAACCAGTAAAAGTTCTCAAGGGCACCTTCAAAGCGGGGCGATTTGCGTCCCTTCCCCGGAAAGTACTTGTGGTAGTACAGTTCACTGTTTCAATTGCACTCGCCATCGGTACCATTATCGTGTGGCAACAGATTCAATATGCGAAAGACCGACCTATCGGCTATACGCGCGAAGGACTGATCATGGTACGGAAGACTACGCCTGAGTATTGGCGTAATGCTGAAACAATCATAACTGAACTTATCGCTTCCGGGGCTGCGTCTCACGTAGCAGAATCGGCTGGGCCGCCGACAGACGTCTGGTTCGAGAACACAGGTTTTACGTGGAAGGGCAAGGACCCGAACATGCACGATGATTTTGTGAACATCGACGTTGGGCATGACTACGGTAGGACCATGGGATGGGAGTTCGTCCAAGGTCGTGATTTCTCAAGGGATCGAGTGACTGATTCATCTGCTCTGGTGCTGAACGAGGCCGCCGTGGAGTACATGGGATTAGAAAACCCTGTAGACGAAGAGATTGTGTGGCAAGGAAAGACATATCATGTTATCGGCGTAATGAAGGATATGGTCATGTCTTCGCCGTATGAACCTGTGAAGCAAAGTGTCTTCAGACTCAATCCCTTTCAAGGTCTTTGGATCAACATCAGGCTGAACCCGGAACTAAGCACAAGTGAGGCGGTGGCCAGGGCTGAAAAGGTGTTTCAAAAATTGGTGCCAGCGGCTCCGTTCGAATATAAATTCGTCGACGAAGAATATGCATTGAAATTTGCAGGAGAGGAACGCATAGGCAAGCTTGCGACCGTGTTCGCTTCTCTTGCGATATTTATCAGCTGTCTAGGACTGTTTGGAATGGCATCCTTTGTTGCTGAGCAAAGAAAGAAAGAGATCGGCATACGGAAAATACTGGGGGCATCAGTTACCAACCTGTGGCGAATGCTGTCGATGGAGTTTGTTATGCTAGTCGGCATTGCATGTCTGATTGGTATTCCGATTGCTTGGAAGTACCTGGCGAACTGGCTCGAGACATACGCCTATCATACAGAAATTTCAGTGTGGGTGTTTGTGGGAGTGAGCGCTTCGGCTCTTATCATTACATTACTGACCATTAGCGTCCAGACAATCAAAGCTTCGATCGTTAATCCGCTCAGCTCGTTAAGGACGGAGTAGCATCATACGAGCGGTGTTATAGTGATTTAGGTAAATACTGTATAGTTCCCGGGTACTGGGCAGGCGTGATGGTGCAGTGATTTTACAAATGCCCCCATCGCTAACGCAGAGGCTATTGGGGCTTATTGATTGAGTGCTAACTTGGGTTGATGTAATGCTAGACCACCCACCAGTAGCCAGGGGCGGCTGACTTCGTCGGCTAATGCGTTGGGAATTTTGAAACCACAATAGGGACAGAACGCATATAACTTACTATCGAGCTGACTGAAACAGTTTTCACAAGACAACGCCTTTTCCACCACTGGTGGTAGTACAGTTGTTGTTTTAACAGTAAAAGATTCCGGTATTTCCTTTAAGAAACTTGACTCATTCCCCTTTTCCGTGATCAAAAATAGTTTGTCTTTAGCCCGTGTTATGGCAACGTAAAATAATCTCCGTTCTTCTTCCAAAAGCTGATCGTGATTCGCTTTTTTAATCACCTGAAAAATCCTGTCTTCAAGCCAAATGTCTGGAAATCCACCATATCCTTCTGTCAGACCAATAATAAATACTACTTTCGCCTCAAGACCTTTTGCTGCATGAATAGTTTTTGCCTGAACCTTTAGACCTTCATTCTTGAATTGGAAGAAATAAGGCTTATACATATTGCTTCTCCTGTAAAGGAAAAGAATGTCGTCCGGACGGAGGCCTTCGTTCAACAACTCTCGGTATCGTTGAGTACAAAACTTCAAGTTATCTTCTTCGTCGTTGCCTGCGTAAATCACTATTTTATGTTCTGATTTTTTTGAGGCACGAATTTCCTTTTCAACTTTATATTTATTTCTCTTAATGACTTCATTACTAGCGCCAACTATATTTTCGGTACTTCGATAATTAAGGTCGAGTTTTATGACTGTCGAATTCGCAAAGTGCTTTTCAAATTCTATAATATAACTCACATTTGATCCCCTGAAGCCGTAGATACTTTGCCAATCATCCCCTACACAGAATAACTGAGTCTCTCCCGTCAACAGCAGTTTAATTAGTTCAACCTGTAGGTTGTTTACGTCCTGAAATTCATCAACAAGTATGTACCTGTACTTTGATTTAAACTTCTCCAGGATATCAGTATGATTTTTGAACAGGGAAATGGTGCGTGAGATCATATCATTAAAATCCAGATATGATTTGTTGATGCAATACTCTTGGTATTTCTCGATGAGAGGTAATGCTAGCTTATAGAAATCTCTGACCCTTTCATGTTGATCTGTGCTCGCACGCTGACTGATTTGTTTCAGATCAAAGTTTTCAACCTTAATCATGTCTGTAATTCGCATCGCCTGCAACACAAAGTCCTTCACATCTTCATGATAGTTGTTGAATTCTTCACGGTAAGTGACAAATTTGCCAGAATATGCATTTTTGGAGACTCGGCTTTTGATGATCATATCGAGGGTATGATTGAACAAGGCCGAGTCTTTTGTCATCGGTTCATAGGTACGAACGAGAAGTAATTTGCCTTTTTCAAACTGTTCTTCTTTATCCCGCATAGCATAGCTTCTCAAGCTTACATGCTCGAGATAAACGTTAGCTGCAGGTATGTAAAAGTCTGGGGTGAATTCAAAGTCTTTTATATTCAGCAGCGGTTCATACTCAAACTGAAGATTATGGCGATATAACCAGTCTGCGATATATTGTTCGGATTTCGATCGAACTTTTATTCCGTTAAGCGTTGTGAAATATTTGCCATCTTTTGAAAGCGTCTTACGAAACTTTTCGATATGAAGTCTATCAACCACATAATCCAAAATATATCGTTTTAGATTCAGCAGGTAATCGCTATCCTCACAAAGTTCAATCAGGAGCTTGTGAAAAACTTCAAATGCTGTTTCTGGTGCAACGTACTTCGAAAACTCGTCGTCCTCCATACGCTTCTCGTCACTAATTATCCGAAACTTGTTGTCGAATTCGTTGACACCATAATTTCTTAGTACGGAATAACAAAAACTGTGGAACGTTCTCAAAGTGATATTTTCAATCCACTTAAATTTCTTTCTAAAACTCCGCCTTTCCTGCTCTCTGACTGCAGAGGAGATATTTTTATCCGACATCGTTTGATAAAATGCGCCCGACCGATCTGCCATCATGATTAAGCGATCAGTCATTTCATTGGCCGCATTCTTAGTAAATGTAATGGCCAGAATGGACGAAGGGCCGACCGATTTTTCCTCGATCAAATAGACAAGTTTCTGCAACAATGTTTTGGTATTACCGGAACCAGCTCCCGCCAGAACCAGTAGCCGCTTTTTATCGCTTACAACTGCATCTCTCTGCCTGTCATTGAGCGAACTAAGATCGGTTTGAGTGGATCGTAACGGTGAGATTTCCATTAATACTGGTGTTATAGCAAGGTTCGTCCAAATTTGTACAAAATTTAAAGACTCACAAACTCGGTTGGCAGAAGCAATTCATCCTTAAAAGTTTCACACCATCACAAGCTCAATTTTGTTTGTTAGTAGGCCTCATAAAGAGTTTAGGCATCCTTAATAATGACGTCTCAAGCCAGAAAAAAAAACCACAGTATACTCCGCAACAGAATTGTTGTATCACCAGGTTTTTAAATGCCGTAGTATCGTTGGCCACCGCAGTGCGGCAGTTTCAATTCGAGGCAGCCTTTAGTTCCTTTGCTTTTTCTTTCGTCGCCTTTGCAATGTCATCCAGGATCAAATAGAGACAAGGCACAATCACAAGAATGATGGCAGTGGAAAAGACTATTCCGAACCCCAGAGAAATCGCCATAGGAATTAGCTGATAAGCCTGACTGGATGTTTCCAAAATGATTGGTGTCAGCCCTCCGAATGTTGTGAGTGTCGTTAAGACAATGGGCCGAAATCTCCTTATCCCAGCTTCGTGAATGGCATCATGAGCTGAAAGGTCGCGCCTATGTCTGTTGGCATGATCGATCATGATCAAAGAATCATTTACCACTACACCGGAAAGGGCGATTATTCCCATAAGGCTTACGAGCGAGAGATCGTAACCAAGCAATACGTGACCGATCACAGCGCCTACGATACCAAAAGGAATTGCCAGCATCACCACCAGTGGCTGGATGTAACTGTTCAGTGCCACTGCAAGGAGCGCAAAAATTAATAGCATGGCGATGACAAAGCCGGACCAGAGTGCTTGCGTTGACTCTCTCATATCCGCCTGATTACCCTCAAAAGTCCACGTTACTCCGGGGAAGTCAGCCCTCAGGAGCGGAAGAACTTCTTCATTCAACGACTTCAGTACACGCGTCTGCGCACCAGGAGGCTCTACGTCCATGTTTACATTTACAACCCTTTTTCCATCCCGCCGGTTAATATTGGTGAAAGTCTCCCCCTCTGTTATTTTCACTACGTTTAATAACGGGACGGCTGTGCCATCCGGTGTTCGGACAATAAAATCCTCAAGGTTATAGAGATCCTTCCGCTCTTCCAACGGAAGCTTCACACGCACTTCTATTTCATTGATTCCCCGCAGTTGGCGCATGGCAAGTGCTCCGTAAAAAGCATCGCGGACCTGCTGACCAACTTCGGACGGTGTCAAGCCAAGATTTCTGCCTTCGGGAAGCAGCTCAAAACCAAGCTGCACTTTTCCCATATTGTAGTTGTCGTTAACGTCGCGTACCTCCTGGAAAGTCCCAACCCTTTCGGCAAATGCATGGCTTGCTTTTTCCAACACATTGATATCCGGATGGCTAAGGTCTATGCTGATGTCTTGTCTCGCTCCCCCCGGCCCCCTTTCCGCTTCAAAAGTGATTTGATCCACGCCTTCAATATCACCAATGTTTTCTCGCCATAGGTCTATCATCTGCTTGGCGGTCATGTCTCTTTCATCCGGTGGTTTCATTACGATCTCCACATCAACAAAATCTTTTCCACGAACATTGGTCTTAATGCCTTCTGCCACCTCATACAGATTGTGCTGCTCAAACATACGTTGGGTGGAAACGGTAATCTCATTGGCAACTTTGGCAGCTTTGTCGGTAGTAGTACCTACCGGCAATCTCACTGCTGCTTCAATTTCATCGGCAGCGACTTCTGGCATCAGCACCATACCCACGTGGTCACTCCACCCATAACCACCGATCAGTAGTAAAATAGCAAGAGCCGCGCTAAGCGTGACGTAACGATTACGGAGGCAACGGTCCAGGAACGGTTCATAAAAACGTTTGACGAAATTGTTAAAGCCTCTGGCGATGTGCCTTTGAGCATTTTCCAGCCTTTGCACTACTCTGTTAGATTCTTTCTTGGACTTATGCGCTACGTGGGAGGGTAGAATGTAAAGAGCTTCGAAAAGCGAGATCGATAGCATGACAATGACAACCACGGGCAATGGCCACCAATATTTGCCCGTTTGTCCGGGAATAAAAAGCAATGGTACAAAAGCGAGTATGGTGGTCAGGATGCTGAAAACAACGGGTTTGCCCACGTCCTGAGTGCCCAAAATAGCGGCGTCCATGTAGCCAAATCCCTTCTGGCGGTATTCGTAAATATTCTCCCCTACCACAATGGCGTCATCGACCACGATCCCAAGTACAATCAAAAAGCCAAACATCGAGATCATGTTAATGCTGATATCGACCAATGGCAAAAACATCATAGACCCTATAAATGAAATGACCATTCCGATCATAACCCAAAAAGCCAGGCGATATTCTAAAAACAGGCCGAGTATCGCTATGACTATGACAATAGCTTGTAGCCCGTTCGTTGTCAGTAAGGATAGGCGCTCTCGAAAATCTTCTGCCCTGTTGCTGTCGATTCGAACGCTTACGCCAGGTGGCAATGAATGTTCGAAGTCCGCTAGAATTTCTTTGACAGTCTCTTCAATTTCAAGAGGAGACTGTTTGCCTATTCGGAATATCTCAAGATCTACGGTGTTCTGCTGATTGAACTGTCCATGGAAGCCGGACTCCTCAAACCCATCCGTTATTTCTGCGACATCGCCAAGTTTAACGGTGGCGCCTGATCCGGATGAAATGATGTCGATATTCGCAAATTCTTCTGCCCATAGCTTCCGTTCTTCCATCCTCAATAGTATTTCGCCAGACTGAGTCTCAATTGCACCAGCGGGTACATCCTGACTTGACTGGCGGATGATATCTGCAACCTGGCCCAGCGTGAGATTATATTCTCTGAGTCGATGCTCGGGGATCTCCACGTGTGTTACAAAATCAGGCACATTACCGATCTCTACCTGGGTGATCTTGTCATTACTTAACAGAATATTTCGCAACCTTTCTGCCAAAACCCGTAGTGTCCAGACATCCACATCCCCAAACAAGCCGATCTGCATGACATCCTGCACCTGGTCTTGTAGTCTTACCTGAGGTTGCTCGATATCATCCGGGAACGTTTGGATACGGCTTACAGCCTGGTCAATGTCCTGTAACGCCTTCATCCTGTTGGTGCCGGGCACCAGTTCTATTAGAATATTGCCAGAACCCTCATTGGCGGTTGATGTTATTTCCTTGATCCCTTGTAGTCCAATGATCGCGTTTTCCACTGGAAGTACGATTCCCTGCTCAACTTCATTCGGCGAGGCGCCGGGATAGATTACACTCACTTGGACAAAATCAAGCTGGTACTGAGGAAAGACTTCTTTCTGGATGTTATACATCGTCCAAATACCACCACCAATAAGGACAATCATTAACAGATTCGTGATGATCGGGTTGCGCGCCATGAAAGCGATAGCGCCTTTGTGCGTCTCACCGGATGAGTTACCGTTGTCCATCAATGTATGTTTTGTCATTGCACTGTGTATGTTTAAGGATAACTGCTTTTATATAGAAATGTTGACCTCCTGGTTCCGCTAGCCACATGCCTAAACGACGACTCATTAGAATCACAAATTCATATCATTCCTCGTTTTTGTTTGTTTCGGCGGTCTGCTCAAGGTTTCTTCACGCTCTGTTCGCAGGTCAGATCCTTCCACTACGGTTGAAAGATCGGTGACGATCACTTGGTCATTATCAGAAAGGCCTTTACTGATGTAGGCATAATCAGCATCCTGAAATGTGATCTCCACATTTCGTATTCGGAGCTTATCGTTTTCCATCACCCACACCGTTTCGCCTTGCCTGAGGTGGTCACGGCTAAGGCGAACCACCTCCTGAATTTCCCTGGCCTGAATATGGCACTCCACGAAGGCGCCAATCATCAACGGTGGTATGGTGTCCATACCTGCTTTGCGAACCAATGGATCGGGGACCGAAATCAGTACTCTTGCCAGCCTTGTTTGTGCATCAAGTGCCCCCACCAAACGGAATAGTTTACCTTCCCTATACTCACCGCGGGACCAATTGTTGCTGTATATTTTAACGGCCGAACCGGCGCCAGAATCATTGTCCGAGAAGGTTAGCCAATTCACCTTCCCCATAGGAACGTTGGCCACCACCCAGTACTCGTCCATTCCTACGAGACGGCCGATCTCTGCGCCGGGCGACAATTGGGCACCCACGTTTGTATTTCTGCTGAGGATATGTGCATCAAAAGGCGCCCGGATGGTCGTTCTTTGCAGGTTTAACTGCGCCTGGTTGACGGCAGCCTCCGCAGCTTCCACGTTGGCCTTCTCGGATTCAAGTTGAGGTTCGCGGAGTACCAATGCGCGATTCTCCTCCGTCATTTCCTGTCCAATCAGCTCAAAGTCTTTCCTGGCTACATCCTGACGCCCCATCTCAATGCTCAGATTTGTTTTAGCCAGTTCCAGATCCCTCTTCCTCAGCAACAGCGTATTTCTGTAGTCCGCGGGATTGATTTGCAGCAACAACTCACCCTTTTTCACGAATGAACCAGGGATGAAATTCTCGGAAATTCTCACAACCTCGCCGCCGACCTGCGGGCTTAGAATGATATCTTTCGCCGCCTGCACACTGCCAGTAGCCACAACGGTCGGTCTAAAATTGCCGCTGTTAACTTTTACAGCGTCCACGAGCATGGCCGTCTTTTTGGTTGCGCCCTCGCGTTGCGCTTCTGGTTCTGTCACGAATAGAACAAAAGTGAATACAGCACTTGTTAGAAGTATAACTAAACTGATTACTATGGTTCTCTTTTTTGACATACGCAATGAATCTAAAGCTATGAGACTGTTTTCTGAGGTCTTCCTTACAGATCTTCGCCAGCAATGCTTGCTGTTTCGAAACCTCCTGCCAAAGCACGGTACAAGCCAATCCTGACTTCGTACAAAGTCATCCTGGCATCAGTGAGCCCCCTGCGAAGCTGTTGCTGCTGAGTAAGCGTTGCCAACACATCGATATAGGGCAATGAGCCGTTAAGGTATTCGATTCCTAGCTGTCGGAAGGTTTTCCCCGCCAGTTCCAGCTGCTCTTCAATCACTTCGATTTGGTCCGTTAGTTTCACTTCCTGTACCAGGGCGTTTTCTACCTCCTGAAAAGCAGTAAGAACAGTCTGCCCGTAGGAGTTGGTGAGTTGTTGTCTTACTGCTTCCGCACGGTCTACCTGCGCATTTAGGCTGCGACCATAGAATAAAGGAGCCAGCAAACTACCCGCTAGAGAGCCAGCTTGCGATTCAAGCAGACCTTCTATAGTATTTGACCTTACGGCAGTAGCAATAGAAAAATTAAGCCGCGGATATCTGTTGCTAATGGCAGCGGCTAAGTCCCGATCGGCCGCCTGGAGCTGGTAGTACGCGTTAAGGACATCGGGCCTTCGGTTTACCAATTGGAGCGGAACGCCCGTTTGTGGTAAGGGAGGAAGTTCAGGCAACGAATCAAAAACATGGATGGAGTTTCTGAAATCCTCTCCCGGCGGCGTGCCTAAAAGAACAGCCAGCTGATTTTTAAGGACCTCCAACTGCATTTCCAGTCCGATCTGTTGCTCTTTGGTGTTTTCGATCAATTGCTGCTGTCGCAGGATATCCACGCCGCGCACTTGGCCGCTGGCGAAACGGGCTCTGATAAGCGCCAGGACTTTTTCATTGGTATCGAGTTGTTCTTTTGTCAACCGCAGCTGCTCGCTGGTGGCTTTCAGTCGGAAATACGTTAAGGCCGTTTCGGCTGAAAGTGTGACCGCAGCTGTCTTATAATCGTAATAGCTTGCCTTGAATTGGTATTGATCGGCATGCATACTGTATCTGATCCGCCCCCATAGGTCGACCTCATAGGCGGCCCTTAGCGAAACTTGTGTGTTTTCACCTCCGACAAAGTCTGGCTCTGGCACGCTGAATCCACTTTGAATCCCGAGGGAGAGTTGTGGCCACCGCGCCGATGCTGTAACATCTACCAACGCACCCGCTTCTTCCAGTTGGTACCAAACACTCTTCAAAGGCAGGTTACCACGTAGGACCGAATCAATCAGGGAATTGAGGTCGGGGTCTTCAAAGGCCAGCCACCATCTTGCCGGCGCTTCTTTCTCACCAGATAAGGAGAAGGCTTGTAGGGTATCATAAGGTAAATCGACTTTTGCAACCTTTGGCGAACATCCCCAAATCACGATACAGCACCAAAAAAGGAACATAACAGCGGTTGCTGTGCCGAAATGGATTTTTTTTATGATGTATTTTATGTCACCAGTTTGCAATATCCTCACCTTTTTTGCTCAAAAATGTTTAATAGCCTTGTCGTGACGCCGTTTTGCATCCCTAAACTATTTAACCCATTGAAGGCAAACAATGTTATGTCGTATGAGCGGTGATGTGACTTTAGAATTTTAACAAAGCGTGAAGTGAAAGATGATTAGTGTATCAATGATATGAAGCTTGTCACGTCAACGTATACCATGATACTCTCGGCCATATTTGCGGATATGCTGACCGTTGCTTTTCCACTGAATTCTGGATTGTATCAGGTGGATTCTATTAGAGAACCCGATGATTAATCACTTAGAATAGTCAGCGTATATTTTGTGCCATCTTCATCTGGAAAGCTTTTGTAAGCGGTGGAAGTATATACGGCTCCGAGCCTAAATTGAACGTTGTAGTTCTCCGTTGTCGCTATAGAATGGTTCGCAAAAGTCAATCAAAATTACTTTCCCCGCGACATTACTATCTTTCGACAACTGCCGGGCTTTGAAAACCTCCCACGCTTCTCTGATCTAATTTTTTTTCCGCCATGAGTCGGACACGATCTTGGGCTGGCAGGGTTTCTGTTTCTAGCGAATTCGTTGATGAAAAAGTCAATAAAACTGCTATTTTTTTTCAGTGGTACTTAGGAATGGCTTCAGCAGGTCAATGGGGATGGGAAAAATCGTCGTCGAGTTATTTTCTGTTGCAATCTCGCGCAAGGTTTGCAGATACCTCAAGGTAAGCGCGCTGGGTTGATCGCTTAGAATTTTTGCGGCATCGGCTAGTCGCTGAGAGGCCTGAAACTCGCCCTCCGCTGCAATTACTTTCGAACGCCTTTCGCGCTCTGCTTCCGCCTGCTTCGCCATTGCTCGCTGCATCTCCTGTGGTAAATCTATTTGCTTCACTTCAACTGTAGAGACTTTGATGCCCCAGGGCCCTGTATGAGAATCAATAATTTGCTGCAACTTAAGATTTATTTTTTCCCGTTGTGAGAGAAGGTCATCAAGATCAGATTGCCCTAACACGCTTCTTAGCGTTGTCTGTGAGAGTTGAGAAGTCGCAGAAAGAAAATCTTCTACTTCTATAATGGCCTTTTGAGGTACAATTACCCGAAAGTAAATTACCGCGTTTACTTTGACTGAAACATTATCCTGCGTTATTATGTCCTGAGGCGGAACATCCATCACGATCGTGCGAAGACTTACCTTTACCATCCTGTCTATGATGGGAATGAGAAGCACCAACCCAGGTCCTTTGACTCCGGCCGGAATTAACCTCCCGAGACGAAAAACAACGCCACGTTCATATTCCCGCAGAATGCGGATTGCGTTAGCAAGAATAATAATTGAGAAAACGGTGATAAGCACAAGTTCTAAGACAATTATATCCATATCCTTATTATTTTATCAGCCACTAATATGCTCAACTAGAAGGGTCAGGTTCCTAAATTGTGCTACACGAACTTTTGCTTTTTTGTTTATCGTTCCCGAAAGAGATTCTGCATGCCATATTTCTCCATGAACCAAGACAGCGCCCGCAGGGTTAAGCGTTTCAAGTGATTCGCCCGTCTCTCCTATCATCGTCTCCAAACCCGTAGCAGGTTTTGAACGCTGAGCTCTTAATCCCGCCCCCAGCACAAAAAGAAAAAACAATGATGAGAAAACTACCGATGAAATTATCACACCCCAGGATATTCTGTAAAACTCTATTGCCTCATCTGTACGAAGCAGCATCATCGACCCAAGCAGAAGAGAAATAATTGCTCCGATGGTGAGTACACCATGGCTTGAAATTTTGATCTCAAGTATAAACAATATGATGGCGAAAATAATGAGCGCTAAGCCTGCATAGTTTACAGGCAGAGTATGCATGGAATAAAACGCCAGGGTGAGACAGATGACTCCGATAATACCCGGAACGATCGCTCCCGGACTATAGAGTTCAAACACGAGGCCATAGAGTCCCAAAAGCAGCAACACGTATGCAATATTGGGATCGCTGATTACATCGAGAAATTTTTCAAAGATTCCCATTTCAAGATGTTCAATGTTTGCCTGGTGCGTATTTATTATCAGTGTTCCGGACGTTGTCAAGACCTTCCGACCGTCTAGACGACGGAGCAAATCCTGCGTGTTTATCGCAATCATATCAATAACATTTTTTTCGAGAGCCTCTTTCTCTGTGATCGAAATGCTTTTGCGGACGGCCTCATCTGCCCACTGCACATCACGCTTTCGTTTTTCTGCAATGCTTCGGATAAATGCAGCCGCATCGTTCGTCGCTTTCTCGTTCATGATAGTGTCTTGTGAGCCCTGCATAGCAACAGGGTGGGCCGCACCGATGTTTGTTCCGGGTGCCATAGCAGCAATGTGGGCCGCAAGTGTAATGAAAACTCCTGCTGAGCCAGCGTGAGCTCCACCAGGAGAAACGTAAACAACTACAGGTACCGGAGACTCGAGAATATCACTGACAATAACGCGCGTTGATTTTAGTAAACCTCCAGGAGTGTTGATGTGAATAACAAGACATGCGACGTTCTCTTTATTGGCTTTTTTAATACCACTGTGAATAAATGCCGCTGATGCAGGATTTATAGTTCCATCAATTTGCAGGGAGATGACTTTTTTTTGTGCAAAGACCAGGCAAGGAATAATGAATATGAGGGACAAAATAATGCATTTCATAAAAGGAGCTTTTTTCTTTTTTAAGAAATCCTTTCTTTCAATCTAATTGGAGCCTGTCGTCAAAGTCGATACTTGATGCAGTTTTTTTCACCCCTGAGAAGGTGCAAGAATAAGTAAGGACGAGTCAATTGTACTTTGGGGCTGTTCCTTCTTTGTCGTTAAAACTTCTTGAAGGCCACACGTCTTCATGTTTCAGCAATTCTCCGCGAACATGTACCGCCAAGTTTACACTGATCACTCGTCATACTTTTGGCGCCGGTGCGCCCTTGCGGTTAAATTTTTTGATGTTATAGAAGGAAACCAACTAGAAGCACTACCATCGATCAAAGGCCAGGCTCCGAAAGAGTTCCCGCGATGAATAACACATTGCTGAATTTACCGAAAATCCATTAGGAAAAGGAATTTATTCCTGTGAATTTCTCGAGTACTCATTTGAAATCTTCCCGTCGGATGATCGACCGGGTGCATAAAGAGCTTTTTTATCAGGTTTGAGATAATCGCATATTGCAGTGATATTGTCCTACATTTGCATCCAATGGGTGCGCGATCGCTCTGATCTGTCAACTTTTGTATTGTCAATACGTAGAAAATAGTATTATGCTTGCGAGCGATAAGTTTGAATCCGTACAAGCGACCTTATAGCGTAACGATTATACTTCAAAATCTCTCCTGTAATTAAATTGTAATAGCACGTGACTAAATGAAACGACGCACGCAACTACAATTTAAGCAACTGGCTGTAATCATAGTTGCCTACCTAGTTATCGGATTTATTATGGCTGTCTACGACGACCTGGCCTTTCACGTTAATATTTCTCAGGGACCCAAGCAGCATTATTCTTTTATTACGGAAGCGACAAGAAGCATGATCGGAGGTTTGTCGGGTGCGCTTTTAGGAGGAACTTTCCTGGTATTTTTTGTAAATGTAAAATATCAGGATAAACCTTATGCATATACAATATTTGCTGTAAGTCTTGCTTTCACTGTCATCTTCACGATCGTTACATTATTAATGGGCTCAGTCATAGCTTCGTATCAAAGCGGAAAACCGCTGACAAACCCTGATACACAACAAGCCTTGATCAAATTTCTTAACAACACCTCTCACTTGAAATCAGCCCTAGCATGGTCACTGGTAGTTGCTGTTACACAATTGGTACTTCAAGTCAATAGTAAATTTGGTCAGGGAGCATTTTGGAATATTATCCGTGGAAAGTATAACACTGCCAAGGAGGAAGAAAGAATTTTTATGTTCCTGGACTTGAATTCCTCGACAGCCATTGCTGAACGATTGGGAAATACCATGTATCACAGTCTCCTTAAAGATTTCTTTGCAGATATAACGCATCCTATTATTGAAAATAAAGGTGAGATTTATCAGTATGTCGGAGATGAAATCGTCATAACCTGGTCGCTGCGAGATCAAACACCACACCGACGATGCATTGAATGTTTTTTTGAGATCAAGCTTCATATAGAAAGGAATCGACAAAAATATCTTTCCAAATATGGCTTGGTACCTTCTTTTAAAGCAGGGATTCATTATGGAAAAGTAACCGTAGGAGAAATTGGGATCATTAAAAGAGATATAACCTGTTCGGGAGATGTGTTGAACACGACATCACGCATTTTATCGATGTGTAATGAATTAAATAAAGAATTGGTTGTGTCCGCTGAGTTGGTGTCAAGAATTCAAGTGTTAAATAATTATATCACACAATCACTTGGCCATATCAAATTAAGGGGCAAAGAAAAGGAGTTGCAGCTTATTTCTATTGTTCCAGCGCCTGCTACGGTCAGGTAAGGAAACAATTTTTTCCTCGTTCTACATCCTAAGTGTCAAGAATAACCAGTAACGGCACGTGCCATTTAGGTCATTACAGGTACTTCTGAAGCAATGCCTTTGTTTTTCTTATACCTTCGTCCTCTGGTTGAGTTTCACCTTCGAACTCTATTCCAATAAACCCTTTAAAGCCGGAGGCCTTTACTAATTTGATCAATCGCTTGTAGTCGATCTTTGGCTGCTCGCCGTTGAGATCAAAATCATAGCTTTTGGCACTAACACCCTTGGCAAAGGGTAACATTTCCTCAACGCCTTTATAACGATCGTAAATCTCCTTGCATTCACCCTGGGTAGTACCCCACTCATGGGATATGCAAAAGTTTCCAAAATCGGGCAGCGTACCGACATTAGGCTTGTTCACCTGACGCATAACGTCAGCAATCCAAAAACCCTTGGATGAATCGCCTCCATGATTTTCAACTACAATGTTGATATTCAATTGTCCTGCAAATTCACCTAGCCGTGAAAGAGAATCTACGGAAGCAGTTTTTTTTGCCGTGCTTTCCCCGGGTCCATGGAGATTAACACGAACCGTTTTGCATTCCAGGAATTTAGCTGCATCGGCCCATTTTTTATGATTCTCCACAGCCACCAATCTCTCCTTGTCGTCCGGGATCGCCAGGAATCCCTCCTCATCCACCATGATGAGATGATTTGTGACACCTGCATCTTTGCTTCGATTCAGCAGTTCACGTAGATAGGCCATGTCCTTTCCAGCTTCCTTGAAATCTCTCTTGTAACTGCCGAAACACCCATTTACGTATTCGACAACGTTGATCCCAAATTGTTTGTTTGCAATAGAAGGGAAATCGAGGTGATCGATCGTTCCAGCTTTAAGGCCGCGGTGCAATGACCATTCCGCCAATGAAATTTCTAAGGAGGATGTGGGTTGAATGGATGGTGTCATGTAGAACGCCGAAGTCGCTAGCACAGTCTGTTTGACAAATTCTCTCCGGGTGGACATACCAGCACGAATTTAAAAGGTGCTTGAAGATACTAAGGAGCTATTTAAAAATGTTGCTCTCCGCGACCATCTTTTTGTATTCTGGAAGAATCTTTTCGTAAAGGCTCAGGTCCACCTTCTTCAACGTATTCATCAACCCACCAATGCCAGAATCTCTGAGACTCACACGTTGTTTTCTGATATCTTCCATTTTCTTACGGATCGTTCCTTCCAGTTTGAGCAGTTCTCTCTCGGTCATAGAAGTTGATTTTGAAATGCCAAATAGGTTAGTTATGGTTCATCTAATAATCGTATTAACGTCAAACAGTACCTCCCTCTTTATTCAGAAGACAAACCTGAATCGTTGTCTAATCCCTTCTCTTAGTTCCTGATAAGCACGATCAGAATGGGGGGGCAGCTTTAAGGTCAGCGCCTTGTACACCTTTTAATGGTGATCTCATAACGCTTGAAGTTGTATTATTATCTTTATTTTCAGGTGAATGCCTCAACAAGGTTGATATCGATTTACTAAATACTGTAAAAACAATTATCAAAAAAGTCAGCCACACTGTAACCAATTTTGGTGAACCTAATATCCAGTAGGCATTCATAACGCCGTTTTCTAAAAGCAAAGATTGTAATATCCCAAATACTATTGCGCCGGTCATGAGAAACGGCACTAATAACAAGCCGATAAACCACAATATTTTCCTTTTATTTCCAATTACATTCCATACTTTGACTACCGGTGGAATGACGAGTGCAAAAACAAAGAGCAATCCAACTATCCACGCTAATGTATGATTATTCCACAGCTTATTTAGCGCGTAAATTTCATCACCGCTTCCAAAAATGGGTGTTAGTATTCTGGATAATGGCATGCTGGCAATAATTAGTGCAAATCCTATTGATTTTAATTTAGGAGAAGATTTGAAAAGCAGGAAATACCCAATCCAAATGATCGAAAAAGTGTAGAATGGCCCTGCAAAAGTAGCTAAGATTGACAAGGGCTCAACTTCAGAACATCCACTACAAAGTCCCCACAAATTAAAATTTCTTTTTCCCCAACAGCCGCAAATGATCCTCCCCACCACGGTGTGTGCAATCTCATGTGTTTCCTGCATTATGAAGGACAAGGAAAGTAATGCTATACTGTTTTTTGGGGTCAGGGATACCTTCATTCTTTCGGTTTTTCCACAACTTTTTGTCTTAATCTAACCAAAAAAAAGGAATTTTTTGAAGGTCTTAGTTGAAGTTGGCTTTATAGCGCAGCGACGCGGTTTGGCGTATCTCATTTAGGAAATACTTTGAATACTCCAACTCATGTCGCCTATAAAAAACACAACGGATGTCACTAAAAAAAGTACGTAAGGCAAAAACTGAGCTGACAAAATGAAAGAATGTTAAAAGACAACCAGAATTGCATCATTAGGCTCTTTGCCCTCGCTGCGCACTCAGCTTTTTGTGATCAAGCGATGATGTTGCTGTGGCAAGCAGGGCATGTCATTGTGCCTTGTGTTTCTTGTGCAGTCGCGCTCATATCTGCGGATGAGCCACTAACTTCGTTCAACGTTGATGAACACCTTAAAAAAACTTAATTTGTCTGTCAGCACAGAAGACGAGCCGAGAATACCTTTATCTTTAGTGCGTGTCGGCATTATCAAAAAATTCAACACCCATGAAACGCAGAGACATCATTAAGAATTTATCTGTTTTACCTTTCGCCGGAAGTTTTATACCGCTCACATCAGCAGCATCTCCGGCTGACGAAAATGGACTGCTCCCCTCGGGTCCACTTGTGATTGGGCCTAATATTTACGAGTCTATAGGTGTGGATCCGGTTATCAATTGTCGCGGTACATTTACCATAATCGGTGGATCGGTTGAGCGGCCCGAAGTAATTGCAGCGATGAAAGCAGCATCAGGATACTTTGTACAATACGACGAATTGGCTTACGGTGTCGGCCGGAGATTAGCGGCAGTTACGGGGGCGGAATGGGGCATGGTCTCAGCAGGGTGCGCCGCCGGCATGAAGCATGTCACCGCTGCTTGTGTTACAGGAGGCAACCCCGAGAAATTGATTCGCATCCCCGATCTGACCGGATTTGAAAAAACGGAAGTTATCATCCCCGGTTACTCCCGAAATGCCTACGACCATGCCGTCCGTAACATTGGTGTGACGATCATCACGGTAAATACTGCTGAAGAACTGGAGAACGCCATCAATCCAAAGACGGCGTTAATATATATTATGACGGGTAACGACTCCGTTAGCGGCCAGCCTCTTTCATTAGAAGTCATAGCGGGAATAGCGAAGCCCAAAAATATACCCATTCTTGCCGACGCTGCAGCAGAGATCCTTACCATCCCAAATGTGCATTTGCAAGCAGGCGCCACTGTCGTAGCATACAGCGGAGGAAAAGCGATCTGTGGGCCACAGTGCGCAGGGTTATTGCTGGGAAACAAAGATCTTCTTATGTCTGCCTGGCAGGCCAGTTCCCCTCACCATGGCCCTGGGCGCGACAATAAAGTAGGCAAGGAAGAAATGATGGGTATGCTTGCGGCGGTAGAGGCATGGGTTAGCCGCGACCACCAGGCTGAGTGGAAAACATGGCTTTCCTACCTTGACAATATTTCAAAGCAAGTTTCAAAAATAAATGGTATCCAGACCACTGTAGAGGAGCCTACGGAGCTTTCCAACCGTTCCCCTAGGCTAAAAATCTCATGGGATCCCGATGTGTTAAATATTACGGGCGACGAGGTAGCGGAAAACTTCGCACGCACTAAACCGCGTATCGCGATTGGTAGCAGTAACGGACCTGGTGCAACATCGATCCATATTACCACGGGGCAAATGCAGCCGGGCAATGACAAGGTCGTCGCTGAGCGAATCTATAACCTGCTTTCTCAGAAGCGCAACCCAAGGTCTACCAGCATGACGGCACCCTCAGTAACAATCGGTGGCTACTGGGATGTAACGGTCGAATTTTTCACCAGCAAAAGCGATCACAAATTTTTCATCGAACAAGACGGAAATTGGATTCAGGGCACTCATACCTCGGATTTTTCGCAGCAGGAAATAATGGGAATGGTGGAAGGAGATCAAGTGACACTCAGAAGTAATCTGCGTCGTCCAGGCGATGGTATCACCTATATGTTCTCGGGGAAAGTTTCCGGGTCCACCATCTCTGGCTCCATATTTTTGGGTGAATACCTTAATGCCAAGTTTACAGCCAAAAAATCAAGCTACAAGATGGAAAGGAAGCGGATCATGATCCCAGGAGGGCCACCGCTAGCGACCTAAAACCTCGATATTCATTATTCGGAGTTCCTTGTTCGATATTAAACATCAAATATCGAACAGGGAACACCGAATATCGAATGGATGACGGAGTGGGCTTAGTTAATTAAAAATCTTGATTATGACAAAGTATGATTAAACAAGGCATGGTAAATCAAAAGTATTTACGTCGTGGTTTCGCTGTACATGCATTCTGGTGGATTCCTCTTCTTTTTTGTTTGATTCAAATTGGCACACTGGAGGCGCAACAGATCGATATTTTATTAAAGGGAGGACATGTTATCGACCCAAAAAATAAAATCGACACAAATATGGATGTCGCCATTTACGAAGGAAAAATCGTGCAGGTTGCAACCAACATACCCGTAACCAATGCTAAAAAAGTAATCGATGTCAAAGGCTTGTTTGTAACGCCAGGCCTAATCGATATGCATGTGCACGTCTTTATGGGAAACGATCTGGATGCCTACATCGCTAACGGCCCGACAAGCGTAGCACCGGATGGCTTTACTTTTCGAGCCGGGGTGACCACAGTAGTCGATGCCGGTTCTTCCGGATGGCGAAACTTTCGCCAGATGAAAGAGCAAACCATTGACAAGTCTCAAACTAGGGTGCTTGCTTTATTAAACATTGTCGGTACCGGTATGGTTGGACGCTATGAGGAACAGGATGTGTCAGACATGAATCCGGTAATGACGGCGCATATGATCAAACAACTTTTTCCGGATATTATCGTAGGCATTAAAGCCGCTCATTATTGGGGTGATTTCACGCAAGTGGACCGCGCCGTCGAAGCCGGTACATTAGCCAACGTACCGGTTATGGTTGATTTTGGGGAACATGATCCTCCCAACTCCCTTGAAGCGTTGTTCATGAAACACCTGCGTCCCGGCGATATATTCACACACACGTATTCTTACGGTCCCACTAAACGTGAGACGGTAGTGGATGAAAATGGAAAAGTAAAACCATTTATCGCCGATGCTCGGAAACGAGGCATCATCTTCGATGTTGGTCATGGGGGCGGTGCTTTTTCGTGGCGCCAGGCGGTCCCCGCCATGAAGCAGGGTTTTAAACCTGATGTTATCAGCACAGACTTGCATATTCAAAGTATGAATGGGGGAATGAAGGATCTCGCAAATGTTCTGTCAAAGTTCATCAACATGGGAATGTCTGTTCAGGATGCGATCGCCGGGGCTACGTGGGCGCCTGCTAATGTCATCAACAGAAAAGAACTGGGTCATCTGAGTGTCGGCACCGAAGCGGATGTAGCAGTCTTCAATGTGAGAAAAGGTGATTTTGGATTCGTGGATGTCCGTGGTACCAAATTGAAAGGCACGCAAAAGCTAGAGGCAGAGCTGACTATTCGGGCCGGAAAAGTTGTATGGGACTTGAATGGCCTTAGCGCACCGGCTTGGGACGAAGTAGCGGCAGCAGGTAATCGGTGATCAGGTAATCAGGTGGTCGGTATTCGGGCAATCAGGTGATGCTAAGTGGTACGCACAAATACGACATAAAATTCCTTGGCAAATTCTTGCGCCCTAGCGCCTTTGCGGAGAAAATTTCTGTCGCTCTTACTAAACAGCCAAAGACCCCACAAAGCAAGCATGGTATTGCAATGTTGACGATCCTTGTTTTTTTGTTGCTGACCTCCTTTGCACACGCTCAGGAAATTGACCTATTACTTAAAAACGGGCATGTCGTTGACCCTGCAAACAATATTAATGCTCAATTGGATGTCGCTATTGCAGATGGGAAGATTGTGAAGGTAGGACCTGATATTTCGTCCGAGAAAGCAAAGAAAATTGTTGATGTCGCTGGCATGTATGTATGCCCAGGGCTAATTGATATACATACCCATGTCTTCGTAGGAAGCAATCCGGATACTTTTGCAGATGGCATTTTAAGTTTATCTCCCGATGATTTTACGTTTAGGTCAGGTGTTACAACCGTGGTGGATGCGGGAACTTCCGGTTGGCGGAACTTTCCTGTTTTTAAGGATCAGGTGATTGATAAATCCAAAACACGTATCCTTGCATTTCTGAATATTGCCGGTGCTGGCATGAGCGGTAAGCAGGCGCAGGAAAATATCAATGATATGGACCCCGCTAAAGCTACCGAGGCAATTCGAAAATATCCGGATGTCATCGTCGGCGTAAAAATTGGTCACTACGAAGGGAGCCAATGGACGCCGTTTGAAAACGCTTTAGCCGCAGCCAGCCGATCCAACATGCCCTTGTTCGTAGAATGTCATCTACCACAATACTCATTGGAAGACCAGTTGAAACGCATGCGCCCCGGAGACATTATTACACACTCTTTTGAAAAAGTGTCGGAACGAATGTCAGTCATCGATGAGCAAGGCAAAGTGCGGTCCTTCGTAAAGGAAGCTCAAAAAAAAGGAATCTTATTCGACCTTGGTCATGGCGGAGCTGGCTTTTGGTTTAGTGAAGCGATGCCGGCGTTGCAACAGGGGCTCGCTCCCAATTCTTTTGGCACGGACCTGCATCGATTCAGCATGAATGCCGGAATGAAAGACATGTTAAATGTGATGTCCAAATATTTGAGTATGGGTATGACAAAAGAAGATATTATCATACGGGCCACGGCGGGTCCGGCAAGATCGATCAAACGACCTGATCTCGGACACTTGAGTGAAGGAGCAGTGGCCGATGTCGCAGTCTTGAGTTTACGCGACGGAAATTTCGGTTTTGTCGACGCCGGTGGCAATAAAATTGAAGGCAACCAAAAATTTGAAGCGGAGTTAACGATTCGCGCTGGAAAAATCGTGTGGGATTTGAATGGAATTTCTGCTGTGAAATTTACAAAATGAAAATTTCAAAAAACATCGAATGTCGAATGGAAGGCCACTTCGATGTTCGATATCTTTGATCTACATTTAATGTCCAAAAAATTCTCTAAAATTAACTATCGAACCCCGAGCAAGGAATGATGAATGTCGAAGGGCGCATACTTCGATGTTCGATATTCTTTGATCGATATTCGGTGTTAAAAAAATGCATGAATACAGAACATCGAACAAGGAACATCGAATGATGAATGGAAGCGTACTTCGAAATTCGATTCATGCCGAAACTACCCGTTTCTGTCTCCATATAATTTCGGCGCTGCATTCAGCATAGGAAATTGACGCTGGTGCCAATACGGATAAACCGGGTACACCTCGCTAACCTCGTCCAGGGACTTCACTTGATCGATCGTTAAATTCCATCCGACAGCATCAAGGTTTTGTTTAAGCTGTTCTTCATTTCTTGCGCCAATGATGATATTGGAAACTGTGGGACGTTGTAAAAGCCAGTTAAGGGATACCTGAGCCACGGTTTTTCCAGTTTCAAAGGCTATGACATCCAGTCGGTCAACGATCTTATACAATCTTTCGTTATCAACGGCTTCGCCTGGCACCGGACTTCCTCCCTGGGCGACTCTCGCGTCCTTGGGTATCGGTTGGTTTCTGCGATACTTGCCACTTAACAAGCCGCTTGACAAGGGACTCCACACAATGGTCCCTATCTTTTGATCAATAGCCAATGGCATTAGCTCCCATTCAAAATCGCGGTTGACCAGTGAATAGTAAGCTTGATGAGCAACATATTTTGCCCATCCATAGCGTTCTGAAACAGATAATGATTTCATGAGATGCCAACCTGAAAAATTGGAACATGCGATGTAACGTACTTTTCCGCTCGTCACCAAATTGTCTAAGGCCTTCAACGTTTCCTCAACTGGAGTGTTGGCATCAAATCCGTGCATATGGTAGATGTCGATGTGCTCAGTGCCGAGCCGTCTTAGGCTATCTTCACAGCTCTTTATTAAGTTGAGTCGCGAAGACCCATAATCATTCACCTCTTCTGACATAGGAAAAGTCGCCTTCGTAGAAATCAATATTTTGTTACGCAATCCGGAAATTGCTTTACCAAATATTTCTTCCGCCATTCCATGAGAGTATACATTTGAAGTATCGAATAAATTTACCCCCGCGTCCAGGCACTGGTTCACCATTCGCGTAGCCTCCCGCACTTCAGTACTACCCCACGCTTTAAAGAAATCGTTTGCACCGCCAAACGTTGCTGTGCCAAAACTAAGCACCGGAACTCTTAGTCCCGAGTTTCCCAATTGCCTATATTCCATTTTCTAAATCATGATTTGTTCTGCATCAATATAGCGTTATGTAACGCGATTTCAGTCACTAAAAAGTTGATCAGGCGTCTATTTTTTGAAATTAAAAAGTTTTACATTTCTTACTGGGATCTATAATAACGAACGCACTGTTGCCTATGGATCAATTCCTTTTGCTCTGACATCTTTCCCGTCACACTCATATGGATCATGGTCTTTTTCATTGCTTTATTTTTAAATAAAATCTAATGAAAACACATTTCTGGTTTTTCGTGCTCTGCCTTCCATCTCTAACGGTGTGTGGCCAATCATCCCTCCCACCAATAAAAGCCATCCCTCATCCCTACACGCTGCTTGAAAATCCCAAAGAATTTAAAGTGTTATCCGATAATTCTATCGTAATGACCGCAGGTAAAGAAACGGACCTTCATAATCCTGCGAATGGAAGTTATTTCAGACACAACGCGCCAAAATTTCTCTTTAAACCGGACGCCAACTTTGTCTTTTCAGCGCAGATAAAACCTTCCTTTGAAAATCAATATGACGGAGGCGCAATACTTCTCTATAGTGATAAGGAAAATTGGGCAAAAGCTCTTCTCCAGTATATCGACAAAAAGCCCATCTTAGGAATCTCAGTTGTGAAGGATCAAGTTACCGATGACGCATACTTTATCCCTCAGGGGAAAGATGTGTTCTTGAGGATTACGAAAGTCGGAAAAGTTTTTAACTTCCTGACCTCACCAGACGGAAAAGAGTGGACCGTGATTAGAGAGTTCGTTTATCAAAAACCTGAGCAAATTAGAATCGGATTCTACTCTCAATCGCCAGTAGGCAATAGCTGCAGGGTGGAATTCTCTGACATCACATACCGTGGCAATAAATGATTGATTAGCATGTGCTTCTATAAAAAAATTCAGTTCACGCAATGCTCGCAAAGTAAATCCGCGAAGAACGCGAATATCAGAAGCTAGACATCGGGGATTCGACGTTCGGAGATCGACCTTCGAAATTCAGCTCTAGGGCCTTTGTGTAAAAAAAAAAGAACTTCACCGGCTTTGTCCGCTCGTTTCTTCCGACCGTACGGTCTGCACCTCTTCCGCGGAAATCGGTGTTCCGCCATGATTCATTCTTGTCCTTATATAAGTGAGGATTTCTGCTACCTGTTGATCGCTCAGAAATGCATGCGCTGGCATTACGCCATCGTATGGTTTACGTCTTACCGTAATGGGGCCCGACATTCCGTTCAGTACTATTTTAATCAATCTCGCCTTCGGACCACTTACCCACTCAGAACCAAACAAAGGTGGATACCTGTTACCATCTCCCTGTCCGCCCGGAAGATGACACGAGGCGCAGTAGCGGGTGTAGGCCTCGGCGCCCGGTGGTTGTTTTCCTTTTAACAAGTTGTCTTTAATTTCATCGGGAGTTTTGACGTTGGTACGGATTTTTCTTTGCTCCATTGCGGCGAGTTGTGGTTCACCAAACGTCTCTTTGTTGCCTTTGAACATGACCCTCCAAACTTTACCCTTCACGCTCTCGGTGATGTACAATGAGCCATCTGGCCCCTCTGCAAGTCCCATAGGGCGCCCCTTCGCATCGAAGACATTCACGATCGTGTCCAATTGAGCGAATCCGTCAGCAAATACTTCCCATGGCCCCGACGGACTTCCATTGTTGAACGGGACAAAAGCAACGAAATATCCTGCCTGCGGATAGGGCGCCCGTATCGTAGAACCATGAAACGCGATGAAGGCGCCATTCTTGTACCGGGCCGGAAATTGATCCCCTTTATAAAAAAGAAGATCGTTGGGTGCAAAGTGTCCCGGGAAGCCTATCAATGGCATGGCGACCGTATCCGCGCCATCGCTTTTCTTACCATCACCGCCATATTCGGGATTCAATACTTTCTTGTTCTGGACTTGATCAAAATAGTAATAGGGCCATCCTCCGTTTAAGCCTTCTGTCACGCGAAAAAACTCTTCTGACGGCAACAAAGCACTTTGATATGCTGAATACAGCTCAGGCCATGTGCGGAAAAAGTCGTCGCGTCCGTGCTGAATAGCAAAGAGATTTCCATCTTCAAAATTCCACTCCATCGCGACAAGGCTGCGAATACCCGTAGCGTATCGTTTGCCATCCGATTGCTTCTGGCCGATTTTGTTGGCATCGAACTGCCAGACACCACCATGGATCTCCAGTTCCGGACAGGGAAATTTTCCAGGAGATCCCGGGACCCGGTTTTCCACCTGGCACATATCGCCTGGGGCTCCGAACGGCACGTAAAGGTGACCCTTATTATCAAATGCGATAGGCTTGGCAATATGTTCAGTTCCGTACGGGCGACTCTGATAATCGTCGATGACAATTGCTTCCGTTGTAGTATCTGGCAATAGCTGACCCGGGATAAGTTTGTTCCTGTATACAGTCCCAGTGGTGCTAAAATATATATAACCATTATGAATGCGCATAGCGGTACCGTAAGACCTGGGATCTTTGTATGTACCGAAGTATTTTATAATATCCGCCTTGCCATCGCCTGTTGAGTCGCGAAGCGCCACCGAGCCCCCCTGGCTCGTGACTCCCCGAAGTTTCATGTAGATATCGCCATTGTCATTAACAGCAATGTGCCTGGCCCTGCCCACGCTGTCAACAACGACGACAGCCTCAAAGCCGTCCGGTAATGAAATCTTCCCGTTATCAGGATCGCCAGGAGGAAGAAGCCTTTCATTTTGTGCACACTGACTAAACAACAGCAACGCCACGCCGAGCGCAACGTAAGACATACGCGGGGCGCTTGAAAATAGTACTCTCTTCATAATATGGTTATGGAACTTCAAGATATAACGTGACGATCATAAGGCCGTTACGCTTTACTTGCTTTTTCGAGCTCTTCTTTGAGTCTTTGGGCAACAATTTTTTCTTCACCATTCTTCAACATAAACACCGTTAGCTTGATGCTATCCTTTTCTTCCCACGATACAACCTCAATAGACGGCGATCCTTCGCGGAGTCGCTTCCCCAAATCTTCGCTGGTAAGGGTGGTGACGTTGGGATCCCATGTGACCTTCAGTGATGGCGTATGGTTGGCCACCGGAGGCACGATCATCTCTGTTTTCATCCCCTTCACTTTCTTTACGGCGGTATTAATGACGGCAATCTTTTGTTCCCATTCCTTCCATTCCTTTTTGTGATCCAGCTTGACGTACCGGTCAAGCGCGGCATACATCCCAATAATTTCCTCTTTGTTCACTTTTTGCCCCCTCGCAATGCTTGAACGAGGTGGAGCATTTAAACGCGCCGCTGCAATCAGGTCCTTCTTTCCCATCAATATGCCCGCACTCTGGGGGCCAAGGAGTCCTTTTCCGCCAGAGATTGCTACGAGGTCAAATCCCATTTCATTGTATCGCCACAGGTTCTCAACGGGTGGTACATCCGCGGCAATATCAATCATCGTCGGGATCCCAAATTCCTTACCAAGACTTAACCACTCTTCATGTTTGATTGATCCAACGGGTGCTTCACGGTTAAGGAACCAGAGACATGCGGTTTTTTCATTCACAGCTTTCCGCAGTTCATCGCTCGTTTCCACCATTATTATCTTAACCCCTGTGTTCGTTAAAGCCAAATGATATCCATTCGCGTGGGATTTCTGCACAATCACTTCTGATTTCAAACCGGATTCTTCAGGGAAAGGAAGCATGGCTACTTTCTTGTTGTCCATACCCGTGAGTATACCCGCCATGCCTATAACCAGTGCGGACCAGCACCCGGCGGTAACCATAGCCGCCTCTGCTTTGCAGATCTGTGCAATCTTTTCCCCCACCTTATCCTGCACGTCATCCAGGAGAGCAAATTGCTTGGCGCTTACGCGGATGGCGTCTACTACTTCAGGTGGCATAAGGGAGGCCGTCATAAATGTGTATGTACCTGCTGCATTTATGAACACCCGGATGCCCAGCTCTTTAAAGAAATCGCGCTCAGGTAGTGGACCTGATAGTGAAGCACCCAGCGATACCGTTGAACCGCCCACAAGTGGCAGGAGGGTGATGCCTTTAACTAAATCTCTTCTTTTCATATGTGTGAGTAGGTTGTTTCATGATCATCGATACCAGCGACCTTGCGACATCGATCGTAGATTCAATCAAAAGTCAGTGTTCCAAAGTATTTTGGTAAATGAAAATTCGGTTCCGGATTTGATACTGGCGACCACGTATAGTAGTGTGGGTTGCTGGTACCACTCCCTGTCTTGTAAAAGTTGGCTCGCCAGGTAACACCAGGTTTAGGCAGGGTGACGTTGGTAAACTCCTTGAGCATTTCAAGAGGAATGCGATATTCGATCGTCCACGTAACCTCGTCGGTAATTTCGGGATTGACAACGGAAGGCAGCGAGTGCGCAATCTCAATCTTATCGATTGTCTTGTCTGGCAGCCTGGTGAATTCTTTCCTCGAATTTGTGATAAAAAAAATAAGAGGCGTCCCGCCAGCGTTAACTTCGAGGTTAAAGTAGTGGCCGGGCTCGGCGCTGTTGGGTGAAAAGAAAAATTCAACACATGAGTCGCCCGATACGTGTCCGTTATAGGTTGTTACTGTGCTTTTTACAAACTTGTCGTGCACGCGGAAAATGACGTAGACATTCGCAGCATCGTAGACCATCTTTGCCTCCGTTAACGGACGGAATCGAGGCTCTTCTCCCATCCTGTTCTCGATCTTGATCGGCTTGACATTTTCCCAGACAGGCTTATCCCATTTTCCATCGATGGTGATTTTTTCACTGATGGCCATGACCCGATACGTTAGCTGGGCGTACATTGTGTCGCTCACACACAAAGCTAGCAATAAGAAGCAATGTCTAAACATCAGAAGCTTAACTCACGAATATGATATATAAGCAGCGCGATGCCAAAATTCCTTACACTTTTGTTCTGCATGGTTATAGGAGTGATTGAGTGGCAGGTGATAAATGTCTCCTTCACCGATCGCTCAGCACATCGCACACGCATCAAGATCTTTAGGAAAACACTCGCCGGTCTCTGAGCCCTGTCCACGATTCAGCCTTGGCATTCCGCGACTCTGCAGGTTTTTTTTCATTCGTAAGACTGCTGCCCCCATTTTTGAGTGATTATTCACCAAAATCGTAGGATAATGAAAAGTTCAATTTACATGTTGATCATTTTTGTGGGCGCAAATGCTCACTTCGCAGTCGCTCAACAGGAAATTCTTGCAAAATATTTGAATGGCCTTCCTAAAGATTTGAAATTGAATGAACAAAGTCCCCAGAAGTACAGGATTACTGCCGACTATTTTAACGGGGATATCTTTGGAAACTTTATGAATAAGACCCGCGTGACTGGAGATTACACAAGAGGTTTTAAAGATGGTTCTGTAAAATGGAATAAAGTTGCAATTGCGAATGGCAGTACCCGAGAAGGTTCCTTCGAAAATGCGGTGTCTCAGGATTACATGGAGAATTTCTCGTATGTTCCATCAGACAAAATGCTGGACGCAGCATCTTTTTCTTCCTTTCCAGCCAATAGCTTTCATTCAAAAAACCTGATTTGGGATATGCTTGCCATAGAAACCTTCGCATGGATCTATTTTGATTCTTTGGAGCTCAACCGCACGTTCAGGCCCGCTAACCTTCCGCAAGAAATACCATTGGCAGGAGAAGGCACTTTTACAAACAAGGACATTCAACTTAAATGGGCGGGCATTTCTCAAATGAATGGCGAGGTATGTGCCTTAATCGAGTATCGTACTTTTGACAATCCGCTTGTTGTTGACACGGAACAAATAAAGATCAAAGGGCGGAGCCACTATTGGGGAACAATTTTAGTATCGTTGAAAGATAAACAAATTGAGCATGCGCTAATGTATGAAGATGTGGTCATGGATATGAAGATGACCGGGCAACCGGCCGGCCAATTGCTTAATACCACGAGGGAAATAAAGTTTGAAAAATTAAATTGAGATTTGCGGTGTAATATGCCTTCGAGAGCGCTATCAGATCTCTATCTACCGTCAAAAGTAGCTTACCACGTAAAGATTTTACTGGCAGGGATTCTCATCACCATATTTTTCAACCTGATTTGGACGGGCTCTTTCTTTACGCAGAGCTTCTGGATTACGCTTATCTTGGTCATTATCCAGCTTGAAATATTTCTGATCATTGCACTCAAAATATTTGCCGTCCGCCTTGCTAAACCAGGCAAAGAGTATAAGAAGAGGATCATCACGAGACTGGCAGTTTTTTACCTGATTGTGCTGGTGATTGCAACGGCATTTGTTTTTTTAGCCGTTGTGGCATCTATGCCGTTCAATGATGTTAAGCTTTCTGAAATACTCGACCAATTTTTGTCACACGACTTAAAACGGTTTCTTTTTTCATGGATCATTTCAGTCACCATAGCCTCTGCAGCGTTCTTCTATATGGAGTGGAACCATGCCCTCAAGCGAGAGCAGAAACTCCGAGAGGAAAAACTTGTTTTCCAATATGAAACGCTGAAAAACCAGGTCAATCCTCACTTCTTGTTTAACAGCTTAAATACGTTGTCTTCTTTGATTCCTAAAGATCCAGTCTTGTCAGAACGATTCATCGCGAAATTTTCTACGATCTATCGTTACATTCTTGAAAAAGCAGAAAGAGATACCGTTGGACTGGATGAGGAGATTGAGTTTATCGAAAATTATTTCTTTTTGCAAAAAATCAGAGATGATGGAAAAATTAACCTGAGCATTGAAGTGACGCGTCCGGAAGCATACCAGATTCTGCCCATTTCACTTCAGCTTCTTGTTGAAAACGCATTAAAACACAATGCCGCTACGCACGTAAATCCGTTGAAAATCAGAATTTATCTTGAGAACGATAATATTCTCATTGTGGAGAACAACATTCAAAGAAAAATGAATCTTGAGCCATCGTCAAGGGTGGGTTTGAAGAACCTTAAAGAAAGAATTTTCCTGATGATGAATAAACAACTTTTCATTGACGAAGGCCCGGAGAAATTCCTCGTTAAATTGCCCATAATGAAAACGAATCATGAAGGTGTTGATCATAGAAGATGAAATTCTTGCAGCAGAGAAGCTGGAAGGCTTGTTGATAAGCCTCGACCCTTCCGTTGAAATCATGGGTAAGTTGCAGTCGGTACTCGAGTCAATTAATTGGTTTCATGCAAACCCTAATCCGGATCTGATCTTTTTGGACATCCAGCTCGATGATGGAATTTGTTTCGAAATATTTGATGCCGTTAAAATTAAAACGCCCGTCATTTTTACTACGGCGTACGACAGCTATGCCATTCGCGCTTTTCAAGTGAACAGTGTTGACTATTTGCTAAAACCGATTGAGAAAGAATCTTTAGCGAAGGCTCTTGAAAAGTATAGATTGCTTTTTGACAAAGGTGCTTCCAATAATCAGTCTCTTGATGAATTATCCACTCAATTGGTAAAAAGTTATAAGACCCGCTTTTTCATAAAGATCGGCAACCATTTCCACTCTATTCCAGTAGATAACATCGACTGCTTTTATACGATTGAACGCGCGGTTTTTTGTAACACAAACAATGGAAGGAAGTATGATCTCGATTACTCACTCGACCAGATACAAAAACTCGTCGACCCAGAAAAGTTTTTCAGAATAAATCGAAACTATCTGATTCACATAAATGCTATTCAGGATATTTACAACTATTCCTCAAGCCGCCTTGGAATAAAAATCAATAAGATTGATCACCTGGATCTGATCGTTAGTCGCGAGAAGGTAGGTGAATTTAAAAAATGGCTGGATAGGTAAAATAAGATGAAATATAGTAATCCAGCCCATTTGTAAGTGAACCTTTTATCGTAATATTGCATTATAACGATATATGGGGATTACAAAATCGGAATTGTTCAAAAAACGGCAGAATAAGATCGCAACATTGGCCAAAGCGTTTGATCATCCTGCAAGGGTAGCGATTCTGGAATATATATTGGACAATAACACGTGTATTTGCAACGATCTGGTAGATGTACTTCCGCTCTCTCAATCTACCATCACACAACATTTGAAAGAGCTAAAGGAAATCGGAATTATCAAAGGTGAAGTAGAAGGTCCAAAAGTAAATTATTGCATTGATGAAAATGTCTGGGAGGAAGCTAAGGATATATTCATGAATATGTTTTCCAAGTATATTAAGAAGAATGACTGCTGTTAGTACATTTCTTTTCAAAACGTAATCTTACAATAATACATTTACCTCAATAAAAATAAATATGAGCACAACTGGAACAGGGGAACAACTCAAGGAAATTGTTAGAGAAAAATATAGCAAGATCGCTGAGCAGGATAAGGAATTGAATGAATCCAGTTGTTGTGGCGCTACGTGTGGGTGCTCCACTGTTGACTTCAAAGTAATGTCAGATGACTATACCACCTTGGAGGGATACGTAGCTGACGCAGACCTCGGTCTCGGTTGCGGATTACCCACGGCGTTTGCCCAAATTAAAGAAGGTGATACTGTCGTAGACCTCGGATCGGGTGCAGGAAACGATTGCTTCGTCGCTCGTTCGATAACCGGTGACAAAGGCAAAGTTATCGGAGTTGACTTCACCGACAAGATGCTTGAGAAAGCGAGAATCAATGCCGATAAACTAGGCTATAAGAATGTTGAGTTCAGGAAGGGTGACATTGAGAATTTGCCGCTGGCATCCAATGTAGCTGACGTCGTAGTGAGCAACTGTGTGCTGAATCTGGTGCCAAACAAGAAGCAAGCGTTCGCCGAAACTTTCCGCGTACTTAAGAAGGGCGGTCATTTCAGTGTATCCGATATTGTTTTAGAGGGAGAATTACCCGAAGGGCTTCAGAAAAGCGCAGAGATGTATGCAGGGTGTGTATCTGGTGCTATTCAAAAGGACGAATACTTATCGATCATTCAACAGGCTGGCTTTACCAACATCTCTGTCCAAAAGGAAAAAAGAATTACACTTCCCGAGGAAATTCTAAAAGCCTACTTGTCACCTCAGCAAATCCAGGAATTTACCACCGGTGAGACAGGGATTTTCAGCATAACTGTATACGCAGAAAAACCTACTAGTTGTTGCGCTCCAGGTTGTTGTGATTGAGGAGCGATGATCGGTACTATCCTGAACCTAACATCAATCTATCTTCTGCCCCTTATTTTCTTTTTAGTAATTTCCCATGATCCGTTTAAGCGCACAAAATACAATTCGCCTTTCATTTTAGTAACATCATTCTCCGCGAACCAGTTATCATTAGAGTGCACTATCTTAAAGAGGATAGAAGCTCTACTTCCGTTTATTTTAATTTCATCGATTTGTATCCAATAATTTATTTCGTAACCAATTAAATATTTTCTCGGATACAACAAGAC
>JAICGJ010000038.1 GCA_025923195.1 Chryseolinea sp. | reverse complement strand
ATCAAGAATTTCCCAAAGGCATATATATTGAAATGTATAACGAGTTTGGCAGGCTCCAGTCCACAGTTCGCGCCAACTATGCAAAGTACATTAAGGAAAAAGGACACTATCTCGGCCAGGGGAAAGTCGAATTAAAAAATGTTGAAAGAAATGAGCAGCTGAACACGGAAGAACTCTACTATAATCCAAATACAAAAAAGATCTTTACCACGAAATTTGTTACTATACGCCAGCAGGGTGACGTTATTTACGGCACCGGCCTCGATGCCATGCAAGATCTTTCCGACTATGCAATCACGAACCCGGAGGGTATAATAGAGGTGGAGGACTAATGGCTGCCCTTTTTATTGGTTCAAGGCCTCCGGAAAAATATCCTTATTTTTACAAAAATAATGAAACTGATTGATGTTCTGATTCTTTCAGTTGCAGTTGTGTTTGCCATTATAGGCATTCACCAAACGATGGTACTTGGATTTGAAAAGGCTTATTGGGCTCTAATGCTGGCACTCATTTTATATTTTGTATATAATTTGAGAAAGAAAAAATAGTCATGGACTCTATCCTTATTTTAGGCATCGCGCTATCACTCTTTTTTTGCTTTTTCTTTGCGACCAATGAGGTCGCGTATATGTTAGTTGACCGTGGACAAATTGCAAACGCGGCCTCGAAAGGAAATCTTAGTGCCAGGATCTTGTCATTTTTTATCCAACGTCCTGCCTGGCTTATCGGATCAACGAGAGTCGGCTACTGTACTGCACTTGTTTTGTTCAGCTATTTTATGGCACAACTTCTGCTGCCCGCGGTTGCCCGATCGCTGCCCCGGGCTTTGGATCACACTCTTGTGACAGTTTTTATTCAGATAATTTTTACAACGGCCTTGATATTGGTTACAGCCCAATTTCTACCAAAAGCCGTCGGCAACATCAATTCCAATCGAACGCTGTTGCTATCTGCTATTCTTTTTGGAATCTCTGCCATTATATTATTTCCGTTTACTTACGCCACACTTTCTCTCACCAGGATAGTTGTTGTTCACGTTCTGCGACTTGAATACGATGATAAGAATCCGCTTTTTGGGATCACCAATCTCAATCAATATTTTAAAAACATTTATAATGTTACGCAAGAAAACATTCACCTGGAACTCGACAAGAAAATGCTTAACAATGCCCTTGAGTTTAAGACTGTTAAGATCCGAGAATGCATGATACCTAGGAATGAAATCACAGCCATAGAGGTGCAGGAAGGTTTGGAAAAGTTGCAAAGGATTTTTGTGGAAAGTGGGCACTCCAAAATCATTGTGTACAGGAATAGCATAGACGATATAATTGGATACTGTCATTCGTCTTCCCTTTTTACTTTTCCCGAAAAGATCGAAGATATTTTAACGCCTGTCATTACAGCGCACGAGACGTCTCTGGCTAGCGACTTAATGCGCCGGTTCATCAGTGAAAAGAAGAGTCTGGCTGTTGTCATGGACGAATTTGGCGGCACTTCTGGTATCGTGAGCCGGGAGGATGTCATAGAAGAAATCTTTGGTGAAATTGAAGACGAGTACGATGAAGACGAACTAATTGAGCAAAAGATTGACCCTCACAACTATCTGCTAAGCGCTCGGCTGGAGATCGATTATTTAAATGAAAAATATGACTGGGATTTACCTCTTGGCGAATATGAAACACTGGGTGGGCTCATACTGGCGTACGCCGAGGATTTTCCCCAACCGGGTGAAACTATCACGATCGATCGTTACACATTCTCCATCCAGTCAACCCAGGATAACCGGATCGATACCATCAAAATGACATTAGAACACGCCACGCAGGAGCTGTAACCCCGCAAAACGCCGGCCACCTGAGTTTTTGGAGAATTGGTTGGGACGTAAGTCTTTTTAAAGACTATATTTTTCTAATAAATATTCCGGGTTAAATTTGCGGCTCTTAAAAATTAATTTATGGCCTTGATTGGAACATTGCGCAATAAGATGGGTACCTGGGTCGTGGTATTTGTCTTCGTTGCGATTGCAGCTTTTATTCTGGGGGATATTTTTAGCGGAAACTCATCAATATTGAACTGGGGCAGAAATTCCGTGGGTGAGATAGGTGATCGCGATATTTCATATGAAGAATTCCAGTCTGTGATACGCGAGCGTGAGGCTAATTACTTTCTGCAATTAGGGCGAGAGCCTGGTGAACGCGAAATGCCTGCTGTTCGGCAACAGGCCTGGGATCTGTTGATTTCGAGGTATGCAATTCAGCCGGAGTTCGCAAAGATAGGGTTGGTGGTCACGGATGATGAGATTTGGGACATGATCCAGGGAAAAAATATCGATGAAAGCGTGAAACAGGCTTTTACCAATCAAGAGACAGGCCTATTTGAAAGAGATCGCGTTGTTACTTACCTCAACCAGCTGAAAACAATGCCCCAGGGATCTGAAGCCAGAGTGCGCTGGGAACTCTTCCAACGCGACCTGAAACCGGCAAGGGAGCGCATCAAATACGAGAATCTCCTCATCAAGGGTAGTTATATTACCAAGGCAGAGGCGGAAAAGGAATACCATATGCAAACAGACGTTGCGGAGATCAAATATTTATATGTCCCCTACTACGCCGTGGGCGATAGTGCTGTTCAAGTAACAGACGATGCGTTGAAAGCTTATTACAACAAGAATATCGAGCGGTATAAGACTGAAGAGAGCCGCGACATAAAATATATAAGCATCCCAGTCGAACCAACATCGGAGGATTCGGCGGCCATTCGAGATGATCTCAAAAGATATGTTTTGGAATTAAGAACTACACAAGACGACTCAACATACGCGGCCGCAAATTCGGATGGACAAAATCCATTCTCCAAATACACACCGGCTACGCTGCCACCGTTTGTCAATCAGGATAGTCTGGTCCAGGGAAAGGTGTTTGGGCCCTTCCTGGACGGCGATAACTATAAGGTGGTAAAGATTTCGAGAATTTTTAATGACACGATATACAGCGCGCGCGCAAGGCACATTCTCATCAAGTGGACTGATACCAGTGATGCTGCAAAGAAGGAAGCAAGGGATAAAGCCCAGAATATTTTAAGAGACATCAGGGGAGGCGCAGATTTTGCAGCTAAGGCCCGCGAGTTTGGCACCGATGGAACGGCCTCCAGGGGAGGCGATCTTGACTGGTTTACCAGCGGACAAATGGTAAAGCCTTTTGAAAACGCTGTTTTCGCTGCGACAAGGCCTGGACTGGTAAACAATGTTGTAGAAACAGATTATGGATACCACATCATTGACGTGACAAATGTTAAGACTAATATCGCGTACAATATTGCTATTATCGAACGTTCAATCACGCCGAGCGATGCGACATTGAATGAGGCTTATCGCAAAGCGGAGGTCTTCGCCAGTGACATTTCAGACCTCGACGACTTTCAAGCTGCTGCAAAAGAACACGGACTTGCTGTATTGGACGCAAAAAATATACTCGCCGGCGATCGCAGGATTGGTACCATGGGCGAAGCGCGTCCAGTAGTCCAATGGTTGTTCAGAGATGCATCTGAAGGGAAAATTTCTCAGGTGTTTGATCTGCAAGATCAGAATGTGGTTGCCATCATGACAAATGAAGTAGAAAAAGGATACAAACCTCTTGCAACTGTGAGAGATGAAATTACGCCTGCCGTCAGAAATGAGTTAAAAGGGAAAGTAATAACCGAAAAAATTAATGGCTTGAAGGGATCGTTAGAGGAAATCAAGACCGGCTATGGCAACGATGCAAATGTTTACTCTACCAGTGATCTAAAATTGAGCAGCAACTCATTACCAACGGTAGGGTTTGATCCGGTTGCTGTTGGGGCTGCGTTTTCGCTTGAAACTGGCAAACGAACAAAACCACTGTCGGGGGAGAACGGAGTTGTGGTTATCGAAATGCTCAACAAAACCGTTGCGCCGACAACAACTGATTATAGTACATACAAGTCGCAATTGGAACAAGGTAACACGAACCGTACGAGCATGGGTGTTGCAGAGGCCATTAAAGAGAACGCGGATATTGTAGACGAGCGCTACAAGTTTTATTAACGTAAGCCCAGTCATGGCCACATCTTCCGGCTCCGGTCAGAGTGTGGCCATTTTAAATTATGGACCCGAACTGGATTGATTCTTTCCGGGAAAAGCTAGACCAGCACTACACCTGGCCCGCGCTTTATGTATTCAAATTTATTGTGCCCGCAGGACGCGAGGAAGAAGTTAAACAATTATTTCCGCTTCATGCATCGATGGAAAAATCATCGAAGCAGGGAAACTATAAGAGCGTAACAGTAGAAATGATAATGTCCTCGGGAGAGGCGGTGCTCGACATCTATATAAGGGCGTCGAGGATCGAGGGGATCGTTGCACTCTAAGGGCTCGACGCAGCTTCGGCTAATTAGCGTTCAGATGAATTTGGGAATTAGACTACCGTCAAAAATTTATAGTAAATCGTCTTAATTGAAGCTTATGAAATGGACAACGGACAATAATAAACTAAAGAAAACCTTTACGTTTAAGGACTTTACAGAAGCTTTCGGTTTTATGACCAAAGTTGCCATCGTTGCTGAAAAAATGAATCATCATCCTACCTGGACAAACACCTGGAACCGTGTCAGCTTTGAATTATCAACGCATGATGCCGGAGATATTGTCACGGAAAAAGACCGCAAGCTAGCGGATGCGATTGATAAATTAGTATAAGCGTTACTTGCCTTAATGGAAAAATCAGACATGATTTACGGCACCCGTGCCGTCATCGAAGCAATTGCTGCCGGTAAAGATGTCGACAAAGTAATGGTCCAGTCTGGGTTGTCGAACGATCTCGTGAAGGAGTTGATTGCCGTTGCCCGGAACCATAATATTCCCTTGACGTTTGTCCCTGCGGAAAAACTAAGGCGGGTATCATCCAAAAATCATCAAGGGGTAATCTGTCTGCTGTCGCCTATAGGATACGCCTCCGTAGACAATCTTATATACAAAGCGTACCACGAAGGCCGTGAACCCTTCTTTATCGTGCTTGACAGGATTACGGATGTACGAAACTTCGGTGCGATCGCCCGGACCGCCGAATGCGCCGGCGTCGACGGAATAATCATACCCGAAAAAGGGAATGCTCCGGTAACGAGTGATGCCATGAAGACCTCAGCAGGTGCCTTGAATCATGTTCCGGTTTGCCGCGAAAAGGACCTGAAAAAAACAATGCAACTCCTACACGAGAACGGCATACGCGTCGTAGCATGCACAGAAAAAACTGAACGCAGTATTTTTCAGCTTAATTTGAAAGGGCCCATGGCCATTATCATGGGATCGGAGGAAGATGGAATTTCTGATCTGTTGTTGCGGATGGCAGATGACCTTGCCAGCATTCCATTAAAAGGAAAAATAGGCTCGCTTAATGTCTCCGTGGCGGCAGGGATTATTCTTTACGAAATTGTACGGCAAAGAGGGTAAAATTTTACTCAATAAAGATTTTAATCTCATAACATAAAGCCCTTATAGCATACTTTGCGTGAAACGGTACGGGATTGGCGGCTTGATTTGTAACGCAAGCACTAATCTTACAATTTTTCAATTCTCCAATTTTTCAACCGGCTAAAACTTTTCAGCGCTTGCCGATTCAAAAGACATACGGTAGCGCTCAGGCACAAGGTTGGACAACATCGAACCTGGTGGGATTGATGGATAAATCTCTTCAAGTGTTCTCACGTCATTCATGAATACCCGACGACTAATTTGATGGCGATTTAATTTTGAAGGTGAATCAATCCCGGATGCCGCCATAAGCTCAACAAAACTTTCCACAGTGTTCTTGTGGAAATTGGCGACCCGGACTTTCTTTTCATCCACAACAAGACCCACTATCAAATTGGGGTCCTGGGTGGCGACTCCGGCGGGACAAGTATTCTTATTGCATTCCAATGCCTGAATACAACCAAGTGCCATCATCATAGCCCTCGCACTGTTACAAATGTCGGCTCCCAATGCTATGGCTCTCAGAATTTGAAAACCCGTCAGAATTTTTCCGGAAGCGCTGATTTTTACATGATGCCGGATCCCGAAGCCCTTTAACATGTTATCTACGAAGGCGAGACCATCCAATAATGGCATACCTACAAAATTAGAGAACTCAGGTGGAGCCGCACCAGTCCCCCCTTCGCCTCCGTCCACGGTTATAAAGTCAGGATAAATATCAAGTTCTACCATGGCTTTGCAAATCGAGATAAACTCGCTTTTGCGGCCAACACACAACTTGAACCCAACGGGCTTGCCCCCTGAAAGCTCACGAAGCCGCTGAATAAAAAGAATCATTTCTTTCGGAGTGGAAAACGCACTATGAAATGGCGGCGAGAAAACAGTCGTTCCGGGTTTTACAAGCCGGATTGCCGCAACCTCGGGTGTGTTCTTTTTGGCAGGCAGAATTCCTCCGTGACCGGGTTTTGCGCCTTGAGAGAGTTTTACTTCAATCATTTTCACTTCCGCCCTGGTGGCATTCATTTTAAAGGCCTCAGGCGAAAATTTTCCCTCTTCGTTACGGGCGCCAAAGTAGCCTGTTCCAATCTGCCAGATAATATCACCGCCGCCCTTTAAATGATAAGGGCTGAGTCCACCTTCTCCCGTATTGTGCGCAAATCCGCCAATTTTCGCGCCCGCATTTAAGGCCTCAACGGCGTGGCTACTCAAAGATCCAAAACTCATGGCCGAAATATTGAGTACACTGGCATTATATGGTTGTTTGCAGTCCTTATTTCCGACCAGTATCCGCGGATGATGATCTACCGCATGAAAGTCAAGCGGTACGATCGAATGACTCATCCACTCGTAACCCTCAGCATATACATTCAGCTGCGTTCCAAAAGGGGTAGTATCTATTTGTTTCTTAGCGCGCTGATAAATTACGGAGCGATCAATCCTGTTGATGGGCGCTCCATCCGTATCATTTTCAACAAAGTACTGCTGGATCTTCGGGCGGAAATCTTCAAATACATATCGCAATCTTCCCAACAAAGGGAAATTGCGCCTGATCGATTGTTTGGTTTGGACCATATCCATTGCACCCATATAAACCAATGGAAAAACCAATATGCCTAAAAGGAAAGCCCAATTCCAGTAATATGTCCATACTATAATTACGGCTACAGTAATGACGCTCACTACAATAAAACTCTTTCTCATGTTTGGTTTAAGGGATGTTAACCAAATATAACAAAATGAATAGACCGTGAACATTTCCTCCACAATGGAAAGTCGGGTTGATGGCAGCTATGTAATGTTTTTAATTGTACAGAATAAAAGACGGAGGCTTTACAAAACCGGCGGTGTATTTGATTCGCAAATTGGTACTAACGCTAACTCTGAATTTTGACATATCCTCTACGACCCGCGGATAGTAGGTGAACCTCAATTCTACAGTACCGAAGACCAGGTTCTCATTTCTTGTTCTCACGCCAGTTCCCAGTCCCATGAAAGGTTTGTCATAAAACAGAGTTCTGTTTCTTTCCGCGATCATGGCAACGTCGGCAAACAAGATGGGTGCCATCCGGAAACCCAATATCGTCCACGGAGTGTAAGCCACAAGTTCATATCGCGCGTGAAGACGTTTTGTCCCTAGTAGGCTATCTGCCCTGAATCCTGCAATGCCATACGAATAATTGATATCCAATAGCGTATTTGTCCGTTGATTAAACACGTAGGTAAAGTCCAGATCTGCTGACTGCCGGATTAAAAACTTCTTATAACTCTTCAGCCTGCTAAATAGGTTTCCGGACAACAGTATTGTCGCATCTTCCCATCGTCGTTGATACGGAAACCCACCAATTCTGAATGAAAGTGTGTAGAAATTTCCACCGGCATGTACAAAGGATTTTTCTGCATCGAACCCGAAATACGGACGCTTAAGAGCCAATAGGTTTTGCCACCCGGCAAGGAATGAAACATTATGGCCGTAGGGTACGTCCTCTGTTCTGCCGAAGCCATATACGTACTGGGTTTTGTAAAATTCCTGCTTGTAGAAAGTGAATGAACCGAGTCCGTATGTACGGCTGTTAAAAGCAGGATTAGTAGCGTCGCCTGGTTGTAAGGGTTTCTGTAAAAATCGTTGTTGAAAAAACCTTGCACTCAAGAAATGGTGCGTGCGATCCCGGTGAAGTTCTCTTGCCTTGATATTGTATCCCAGCCATATATCACCTACGTTGTACCGGTAATTTCTAAAAATGGAATCTTCCACCTGATAGAAATTCTTTGACCAATTCCTGCTAAGCTCCAGGCCCCCTGCCATACGGGAATAAGGTGATACAAGCGGTCTGTCTAGTCGAAGATAATAAGCTTGTTCCTCCTCAACGCCGTAGCTGCTCCCTGTATTTAGCTGTGTGTATCCAGCTGTAACGTCAACAAGCGAACCACCTAAACTACTTTTGCGGTAATAGAGTTCATAGCCAAAATTGGGATCTCGGTTCTGTTTATAATGCCCATTGAATTGTACCCGTTGACCCCAGCCAAGGAAATTTACATCGTATATTCTGAACTTGGTTTCGTCAACACCCCGAGGACTAAAGCTTCCACCAATACTAAAGACGTCACGTGTCACCACAAGCACATCAACGGAATCTTCAGTACTTTGTAATGGCACAATGATGATACGCGCGTCGACAATGAAATCACGATCACGCAAGTAACGTTCATTGTCTGCCAGAAGATAGGGATTCACCGGTTTTTTTTCCCTGAAAAAAACGTGATCGCTAATGACCCAATTTTTTGAAGTAGCGTGCAAAGCATTACCGATCCTGGTAATCCTGTTCTTGATGTTCTTAGTTGTATCCGTGATACTGCGTTCAAAATCAATGTGATTTATTAGGATCTGACGAATGATCTTTCCTTCAAAAGGCAGGAAAGCCGCTTCGCTTCGAACGTTCAGAACATCTTCCTGGGGCCGCTTTCGTGTTACGCTCTTAAGTAACTCCTGCGTTAGCTTGGTATCTTTTACTACATCAATAATTTTGCTGGTTGTATCGATCTTGATGATTTCAACGGTGTCGCCTGTATCGGTTTTTTGCCCCAAAGAACTGTGAGATACAAACCAAAGGATTGACGCTAAGATCCAAAATATGAAACGTCCGGTCATTTTTCTGAACGCAAGAACAAATTTCGTGCGAACCTAACAGAAAAACCCGGGCGTCCCGGGTTTAGTTATTTAAAAATCTAAATCTTAGTTGAGAGCTTCTACGGAGGTCACCTCTCCGGGCATCATCCTCGTAAAAAGGTTTTCAATACCGGCCTTCAGTGTAACCATCGACGACGGACAGCCGCTGCAAGATCCTTGCAATCTCACCTTCACAACTCCATCCTGGAAAGAATGATAGGTAATTGCCCCGCCGTCTTGCTCAACCGCTGGGCGTATGTATTCTTCTAAAATGGTCTTGATCTTTTTGATAGTTTCTGTCTCTTCCTCAACGGGAAGGGTTTCTTCCTCGTCATTGATTTCGATAATCAGTCTGCCCGCTTCGAGATAGGTTTTTATATACTCCTTTAATGTGTTTTGAATTTCAATCCACTCTACCTCTTCCTTCTTAGTAACTGTTACAAAATTTCCCGCAAAAAAAATGCGATCGACAAAAGGAAATGAAAACAACTCTTTCGCTAAGGGTGATATCGAGGTACTTTGAACGTCTGGAAAGTCGAAGCTCAATCCCTCTGGCACCAGCATATCGTTCACCACAAACTTCAGTGAATTTGGATTGGGATTTGACTCCAGGTAAATGTGCACATTTTTGGGTACAGCTTGTAACATATGTTTCTATCTCTTAACTACAACCAACAAAATTAAACAAATTAAGTTCGTGTTTACCCACGGGCAGTCGAAATGCAGTGCTGGAATCAGGACTTTTTCTAAATTGCCTTCAAAGTATAGGTTTCTCGCAGTCAAAAATATCGAAAGTTGAGTCAAAAAAGAGTTATTCAAATCATCCTAGTCCTTCTATCGATTGCGACCATCCTTCATTTATTACACTACTACACGGCCCTCGATTTTTCGGCAAAGGTGTTGATCGCCTCGAGATGGGTTGCCTGGGCGTTTGTCATTTTATATGCCTTCAATAAGAAGTCGCTCACTACCTGGATTCTCGTCAGCATGATCATCGGCATCGAGATTGGACTCAATTTCCCCGTATTCGCTCAAAATCTCTCTGTATTAAGTAAGATTTTCCTGCAGCTCATTAAAACAATCATAGCGCCGATCCTTTTTGCAACTCTGGTGGTTGGTATTGCTGGTCATTCAAACTTGAAACAAGTCGGAAGGATGGGATGGAAGTCTATCCTGTATTTTGAAGTTGTAACCACGCTTGCCCTCGTGATCGGGATCCTGGCCATAAATATTACGAAGGCGGGAGACGGAATTGTATTACCTGAAGGATTCAACCAGCAACTTCCCGAAGCAAAGGCGCAGGGATGGCAAGACGTGGTGCTACATGTATTTCCCGAAAATTTTGTTAAATCCATTTATCATGGCGATGTCTTACCCATTGTGGTATTCAGCGTAATCTTTGGTATTTCGCTCGCCTTGTTATCCGAGCAAAAGAAGCGACCCATTCTTGACTTCACCGAAAGCTTGGCGGAGACAATGTTTAAGTTTACAAATATCATCATGCATTTTGCTCCATTTGGAGTAGGAGCTGCTATTGCCGTAACGGTCGGTCACCTGGGTATCGATATCCTCACCTCGTTGCTGAAATTACTGTTCACCTTGTACGGCGCATTATTGCTTTTCCTCCTTGGAGTGTTGCTGCCTGTGGCGTTGATAGTGGGAGTGCCCATAAAAAAATTCTTTCGCGCAATCTCTGAACCAGTTTCTATAGCATTCGCCACAACGAGTTCGGAGTCCGCGCTGCCCAAGGCGATGGAGAACATGGAAAAGTTAGGCGTGCCACGGAAAATTGTATCATTCGTGCTTCCCACGGGATACACATTCAACCTCGATGGAAGTACGCTATACCTGGCGTTGGCGTCTGTTTTTGTGGCACAGGCCGCAAACGTTGAACTATCAATAGGGGATCAGATCCTGATGGTGTTGACATTAATGCTGACTAGCAAGGGCGTTGCAGGAGTACCCAGAGCAACGCTAGTAATCTTGCTGGGAACGGCGGCATCATTTGGCCTTCCCTTGTGGCCGATCATGGCCATTCTGGGAATCGATGAATTGATGGACATGGCGAGAACCTCCGTCAATGTGGTTGGCAATTGTCTAGCCACAATAATAATTGCCAAATGGGAAGGTGAGTACAATGAACCAAAAGGCGAATTAAATTTTGATTGAAAGCTTAATTCTTGCCCGGCTGTCCTCGCCAAGATCACCTATGCAATCTGGAGGTCTTGTTTCGAAGCATAAAGTCAGCCAATACCAGTGCTGCCATCGCTTCAACTATGGGTACTGCGCGAGGCAACACGCATGGATCGTGCCTTCCTCTCCCGCTTACTGTCGTTTCCTTGCCATGCTTATCGACGCTGGTTTGATCCTGCATTATAGTAGCAACGGGTTTAAAAGCCACATTGAAGTATATATCCTCGCCATTTGAAATTCCGCCTTGAATACCTCCTGAAAAATTCGTCCGCGTACGAATTCTTCCCTCTTCATTATAAAACTCATCGTTGTGCTTCGACCCACGAAACTTGACGCCTTCGAATCCACTGCCATATTCAAAGCCCTTTACTGCATTGATACTTAACATCGCCTTTCCAAGCTCTGCATGAAGTTTGTCAAATACAGGCTCTCCTAATCCTACTGGAACGTTTTTGATGACACAAGTAACAATGCCGCCGATAGTGTCGCGTTCCAGCCTGACTTGCTCAATGAGATCAATCATCTTTGCGGCCGTATCAGGATCTGGGCATCTCACAATGTTGGTTTCTGTCTGAGAAAGATCCAATTGCGTATAGTGTGGTGCTGTAATGCCACCGACTTTTGAAACAAAAGCGGTGATATCTGCGCCATTTTCCTTTAAAAGAAGTTTTGCGATAGCACCGGCAGCAACGCGAGCGGCTGTCTCGCGTGCCGAACTTCTGCCACCTCCACGATAATCCCGATGGCCATATTTAACCTCATAGGTGTAATCAGCGTGCGAAGGGCGAAATGTTTCCGCTATATGCCCGTAATCTTTACTTCTCTGGTCCTGATTCTCAATGATCAGAGCAATAGGTGTACCGGTAGTTCTGTTTTCGAAAATTCCCGACAGAATCTTAAATGTATCGTCCTCTTTTCTCTGCGTCGTTATTTTGCTTTGACCTGGTCTGCGCCGGTCCAGTTCCGATTGAATGAATGCTTCGTCAATTGTTAATCCCGCAGGGCAGCCGTCTATGATCACGCCAATAGCCGGACCGTGGGACTCACCGAAGGTCGTGATTTTGAATAGGGAGCCATAGGAATTGGACATGACGAGAATTTTAGATTGAAGATTGACGATTGACGATTGATCTCGAAGGGACAGGCACCGAAGGCGCATCCAATCTACAATCGTAAATCTGACTTCGTGATTCCAGTTTATTTTCGGAGCACAAGATAAGCGGAAGCTGTTAACATCACCAAAATAAATCCGTTGAAGGCCCAGTCTTGCCAACTTTCATCTTTGACCGTTCGTAAGGTGTTATCCGCGGTTTCAATTTTATCATAGAAGTTGCCAACATCGCTCGCAAGGATAGCCTCATTTTTTTTACTTTCTCCCGAGACATTCACCGTCAGTTTGGATTTTAAGGTGTCGTATCTTTCTTCGCGAGGATTAAAGAATACCCATTGAAAGTAATTCGACAACTTATACTTCCCGGGTTCCTTTGGAATCATGAAATAATCAAATGATTTCGTACCGGTGATACGGTTATTTTGACGTGTAATGTCTTGCCTGATATTAGGCTCATAGAATTCAAAACTTTCGTCGCTCTTTACGTTTGGCTTTGACACCGCCGAAACATTTCCTTCACCGTAGATATTAAAGTTGTAGGCCGCGCTGCGACCTGTTTCCAGTTCCTTGCTTCTGATCCGTTCGTCCAGTTTATAGTCACCTACAGCCACCGAATTCTTGAGCGGATGAGGCGGCAAGTCTTTTACAGTAACGCGTTTAGGCTTCGTGTAAAATTTCTTGAAATCCTCCTGGCGATTTTGACCAAAGAAGGATGGGTTCCTGGCAACCTTATACTTGATCATCTCCAAACTGATGCTGGGGAAATTTATGGGCTCTGTGTTCAGGGGAAAAAACGTTGCCTGATACACTTTGTACTGTGTATAATCACGGCCGTTAATCTTGACACTTTCGCCATCTATGTTCTCTATGTTGAAGTTCTCTTCCCAGCAATTTGTTGGCTTTATCTTTTTCAGGATTTCTGCCAACTGCCTGCCTAGTTCATAGAATTGAAGTGGCGCACGGTTGTCCTGTGACACAAAGAAGGAAAGGGTTGTGTTAAAACCTTCTCCAATATAGACTTCATCCTTGGTTGTTGTAAGAGCCAGGAACGCGTCCTCTTTAATATCTACAAACTCGGTTTCGCCTTCGCCAAAAAAGTCATCTGCAGGACTGCGATCGAAGAAATTCCTGAACGGGTCTTTCTGTTGTTGCTGCTGGGGCGGACCTACTTTTACTTTTTTTCCGGCAACTGCAACTGACTTTTCGTTCACTTTCATGGTAAAAGAGGGTACCGTGAATGTACCTTGTGCCATAGGGAGGTAAGTCATAATAACACTTTGCGATGATGAAATCTGGCCATTTACAATGTTGGTGGTCGATTGAGTAGACTGCCCCCTTTTCCGGAACCCTTTGATCTCGGGGAAATTGTCATAGCTTTTAAGGCGATCGTTTTGGATCGTCACCGTGATCGTCCATGCCTGGTTTTCGCCGATTTCATCGGGGCCAAGCGTTACCTGGATCTGTCCAACGGCCACTGAAAAGCTGGCGAAAATGAATAAAAGACTCAAAGCAAGTTTCATCGAAAAAAACCCATGCATTTAGTATTCTTTTCTTAATTAGAGCCAAAATTAGAGCATTGATATAATACGTGCCCTGTGCGATCGTTTTAATTTTTGGTTAAAACCATGAAAAATCGTCAAAACGGCGATTTTTCATCTAGATGAACGAAAATTATTAATGTTCTTTTAGATGAATAAACAATTTTATAAATTAACAGTTGTTAGGAATGCCTATTTTTTAATCTTACAAAAAGTTAGTCCATGTTAAATTATGTGAAGACAGTTCTCACAAAAGTGAGTTTTAGCGCTCTTCTTTTTGAAAAAGAGCTACGAAAAGCCATCAAATTATTAGTGGCAGAAGAGGTAAACGAGCTCAAACGCTGGTGTTACACCAGGTTTGGGAATGAGCATGAAGCAATTTTGAACCGGTGCTTTTTAGCGGCTTAAACTTTAAACGAAAAGAACGAAATGACAAAAGCCCTCCACCAAATGGAGGGCTTTTTTATGCTTTAACCTGATGTTTCAGAATCAGACTTAACAAATGAAATGTTTCTTCTGAGCCCCTGAAGCTTTGTCCTTTTTACCGCAGATTTGCCGAATACCCTGTCAAAAACCTCCTGAGTAATTTCCTGCCAGTCGCGTTTGGAGAATTTCTTCAGCTCATCACCAGGGGTAAATCTATCCTCCTGATGCGGATAGGCGAAGTTATTCCACGGACACACATCCTGGCATATGTCGCAGCCAAAGATCCAGTTCTCAAATTTCCCCTTCACCTCCGAGGGTATACTTTCTTTCAACTCTATGGTAAAATAGGAAATGCACTTGCTTCCGTCAACTACGTAGGGCTCGGCAATGGCATCCGTTGGACAAGCGTCAATGCATGCAGTACAAGTCCCGCAAAAATCCTTCACCGCTTGATCATAGGCGAGAGGTAAGTCAATGATCATTTCTGCTATGAAGAAAAAGCTACCCATTTCCCTATTCAGCAATAAACTATTTTTGCCGATCCAGCCAAGCCCTCCTCTTTGTGCCCATGCCCTTTCCATTACAGGTGCCGAGTCTACAAAAGCCCTCCCATTGATCTCCCCTATTTCCTGCCGAATGCGATCCAGTAAGAGCTTCAATTTCTCTTTGACCACTGCGTGGTAATCTTCGCCATAGGCATATTTGGCAATTTTATATTCACCGGGTCGCTCCAGATCTACCTTTGGATAATAATTGTATAGCAGACTAACAACGGATTTTGCGCCAGGGACGAGCAGCGTGGGGTCCATCCGCTTGTCAAAATAGTTTTCCAGATAACTCATCTTTCCCTGATATCTTCGATTGAGCCACTGCTCCATCTTCGGGGCTTCGTCCTTAAGAAATTCCGCTTTCGATATACCGCAAAAGGTGAATCCCAGACTGGCAGCTTCCTGTTTTATGAAGTTCGAATGTCGTTGTGCGACTAAATTCATTTCACTTAAGCCTCCAATGTAATTTTTCTTATAACACAAAGTTATTTAAGAAAAACAACTAACCTTTGGATTATTAACATCGGCGAACTGCAACTAATGATGAAGTCGGCTGTTCTAACAATTATCATGAGGTGTTTTTGGTGTCGTGGTATCCATCTTATCATTCTTGTCATCCTTCTTTGCTGGGCCAGCGGATGTAGCGATGACAATGGGAATCCCGGCCCCGCGGATGAACGGTTTCTGGTTAGTGCCGAGTTTGTATATTCTACAACAGCTCAACAATTGAAGCTTCTCGCACAACTTTCAGGGCTTGACGTGGACCCCAACGAATTTTTATACGACATAGAAATATATAAGGTAACCTATGCTACGCTATTAAACGGCAACACCATTAATGCATCTGGATTGATCGCCCTTCCACAAACCAATCAAGAGGTAGGAATGCTAAGTTTCCAGCATGGTACTATTACGAACTATTCAGATGCTCCGTCAGATTTTAGCCCCAGTGATTACAACACGATTTCCTATGCTGCAATGGCGTCCGTGGGATTCATTGGCATAATTCCAGACTACCTCGGTTTTGGAAGTTCTACCTCGGTTTTGCATCCATACTACGTGGAAGACCTTACTGCTTCGGCCATCATTGACATGCTAAAGGCGGCGACTGAGCTGGCGCAACAAAGTAATGTGGCTTTCAACGGCAAGTTATTCTTAGCCGGCTATTCTGAAGGTGGCTATGCCACCATGGCAGCGCACAAGTCCATTGAAGAAGATGGTCTGGAGGGGTTCACACTGGTCGCATCCTTTCCGGGAGCTGGAGCCTACGATCTCAAGGGTGTACAAGAACACATTTTTGGTCTCGAAGATTACGAGGATCCTCATTACCTGGCATACATTGCCAGGGCGTACCAGATCCATTATCAGCATACAGACCTGTTGACAGACTTTTTTAACGAACCCTATGCGTCCCGGATTCCTGGATTGTTTGATGGTCAAAAAGGGTCAGGCGAGATCAACGCCCAACTTACGACAAAAATATCCGATCTTATTCAGCAAGACGTTTTGACTAATATTGATTCAGATCCAGACTACGCCTACCTGGTCGAAGCTTTCAACGAAAATAGTCTGATTGACTGGACTCCCGAAATCCAGATGTTCATGTATCATGGACTGGCAGATGAGACAGTCCCCTACCAAAATTCGGTGGATACATTCAACAAATTACTGGCTAACGGTACGTCTACTAGTGTGTTAAGTCTCACGGCATTGGAAGGAACGCACAGTTCTGCCATCGAGCCATACATTGCAGCTCTCATCGAAAAGCTTTTGTCATTGAAATGATCGCATACCAAAGTCAACTCTAGCTCCAAAGTTTTTCGGGATAATCACCATAGGCGATAAGCAATTTAATTTTTTGCGATACCGCCTCCTTATCATCCTTATAAGTCACCCCAAACCAATTATTGCTGCCAGATATGATCTGAACTTTGCCCGCATTTTGTTTGACCATTTCATTTACGATGATCGGAATGTAGAATTCAGCTTTTATGTTTGCGTGATTGTCGCGCAGGAATCTTTCAAATTCCTTCATCGCAAAATCAAAAATGCCTGGATGAAAGCCCCAGAAATTCATAGAGGTTGGCACATCCGGACTTAGTTCGTGATCGCCGTCTTTTTCTTTCGAGATAATTTTTCCATTTTCCTTGACGATGGTTGTACGTTCCAGGACTGACTTTAGAAAGCCATCTGCATCACGTTCTCCGCAACCGCGCGAAACGCTTCCGTGTTCTGACAATACATCCTTCAATGTATAGCCTACCATGGCATGCTCTCCCATTGTGTCTTTCTCGAAAAAATCGGCTATGGCAGTAAACGATTCCTTACCGTAAAAGTCATCGGCATTGATCACGACAAAGGGCTCATGGATAACATCCTTTGCGCATAGCATCGCGTGACCAGTGCCCCAGGGCTTTACACGTTCGGGGTTTCGATATTGTACAGGTACCATTTTATCGAGGGATTGAATAACGAATTCAACCTCCACCTTACCCTTTAACCTCGGCAGAAATCTTCTCTTCACTTCTTTAAGTATCTCATCCCGCACGATGAAAACGACTTTAGTAAATCCAGCGCGCAGGGCATCAAATAAGGAGTAGTCCATTATTGTCTCCCCGTGTGGACCGAAACCATCTATTTGTTTAATACCTCCATAACGGCTGCCGATTCCGGCAGCAAGAACAAGAAGCGTAAGTTTTTTTTGCGTGTTGCTTGGAGTGTCCATCGGAGTTTAGTTTTTTCAATCTTTTTACCTTTTGTTTGCGCAAACGTTCTTTATATTTATCGGCAAACTAAATAACCATTCTGAAAAAAATGATGAAATTGAAAGATTAACAATTTTTTAAAAGCCCAAAAATAGAGTTTTAACTGAATTTATGTGTAGAAGCTCGCTGATACCTTAACAGGTTCGACCAAACCTAAAAACCAGACCAAATGAATACTCACCAAAAGTCGTATGTCGTACCCATGATCATCATTGGGGCTTTATTTTTTATTTTCGGATTTGTAACATGGCTTAACAGCGTTTTAATTCCTTTTTTACAACAAGCCTGTCAGCTTACGGACTTCCAGGCCTATTTAGTTACGTTTGCGTTTTATATCTCCTACTTTGTAATGGCAATCCCTTCTTCGGTAATTTTGAAGAAGACCGGCTATGCCAAAGGAATGTCCGTTGGCCTGGGCGTCATGGCGATAGGATCACTCATATTTATTCCGGGTGCTCTGGCGCGATCCTACCCCGTGTTCCTCTTTGGATTGTTTGTGCAGGCAACGGGAATGACATTACTACAAACAGCATCCAATCCATACATTACCATTCTCGGCCCCATCGAAAGCGCAGCGAAAAGAATAAGCATCGTTGGGATCTGCAACAAAGTTGCCGGCATGATCGGCATTCTCATACTGGTTGAGCTCCTCTTTAGCGACACGAAAGCAGTTTCAGAACGAATTAGTACACTAAGCGGTGAGGCTCTGGTTGTCGAGCTCGATGCGCTGGCCTCCCGCGTTATTGTTCCCTATGTTATCATGGCCATTATTCTTGCAGGCCTTGCACTGATGATCATCAAGGCACATCTTCCTGAAGTCAATCAGGAAGATGACACGACTTCGAACAGCTATGAATCCCAGGGAAAGTCATCCGTATTTGATTTTCCCCACCTTGTTCTTGGTGTCATATGCATTTTTGCGTATGTCGGAGTTGAAGTGATCGCTATCGATACCATAGGCCTATACGGGCAGTATATGGGTTTTGATCTTAATGTTGCGAGCAAGTTTGGTATCTATTCCCTCATCGCTCTAACCATTGGCTACTTGCTGGGCATCGTCCTGATTCCGAAATATCTGAAACAACGAAATGCCCTCGTGATCTGTGCCGTCCTTGGCTTCGGATTCTCCATTGGTGCTCTCTTGACCGACGGTACTGCCTCGATCATCTTTATCATTCTTTTAAGTCTTGCTCATGCACTCATGTGGCCTTCGATTTGGCCCCTGGCGATCGATAGATTGGGAAAGTTTACAAAAATCGCTTCCGCATTGCTAATAATGGGCATTTGCGGCGGTGCGATACTCCCGCTTGTTTATGGCGCACTTGCCGATAGCAGCAATCGACAAAGTGCCTATTGGATTCTGCTTCCCTGCTATCTCTACATACTTTATTTTGCAGTAAAGGGTTATAAGGTTGGAAGAGCATAGAGCGGTCAACATTTAGTTCATACAAGAAAAATATTCTCGAAGACTTGTCCATACAGTGGAGATTGGTCCGTCATATGCAAAAATCAATTTCAAACTAAACTTTACTACAAATGGAAAAGTACATGTTCATTTTTCTTGGTGGAGATCCCAGTCACCTTTCCCCCGACGCGCAACAGGCTCACATGCAAAAATGGTTTGACTGGGTCCAAAAACTCACAGATGAAAAGCGTTACGTCGGAGGGGAAGCGTTGCTGCCTGGCGGGAAAACAATTACAGGACCTAAAAAGGTAGTAACAGATGGCCCATTTGCGGAAAGTAAAGAAGTTGTGGCTGGTTATTTTGTGGTGCTCGCGAAAAGTCTCGATGAAGCCGTTGACATAGCAAAACAATGCCCGGACTATGGGCTTAACGGCATAGTCGAAGTGCGAGAAGTGATGAAGTTTGATAATCCTTAGGTGGTTTAGCCGTCACAGGCAAAATTACACCGCCCAAAACTTATTAAATTTATGAATGTTCGAGCAACAAGTTAACAACCTGGTTGGCCATCTTTTTCGCCACGAGGCGGGGAAGATGGCCTCTGTGTTAACGCGGCTGCTCGGATTTAATGCTTTAGATGCTGCGGAGGATATCGTTCAGGATACGCTGTTGCAGGCAATGTCCACCTGGAAATTCAAAGGTATCCCCGAGAATCCCTCTGCGTGGCTCTATTCCGTTGCGAAGAGAAAGGCTATTGATGCCATCCGGCAACACAAAATCCATGAGCAACATCATTCGAAAATTAACCTGGCCCTTAAGTCAGAGTGGACTCTGGCGCCCACAGTTAATAATCTATTTCTTGAAAATGAAATTGAAGATGCCCAGTTGCGTATGATCTATGCATGCTGCCATCCTTCAATACCCTACGAATCACAACTAGCGCTGACGTTAAAGACACTCTGTGGGCTGAGTATCGCTGAAATTGCCAATAGCTTTCTGACCAATGAAGAAACAATAACCAAACGTTTATATCGCGCGAGGGAAAAGATCAGAATTGAAAACATAACCTTGGAAGCGCCTGTACCCGATCACCTACCGGGACGGCTGGACGCGGTCTTGCATTCACTATACCTTTTATTCAATGAAGGGTATAACTCCTCGCATCCTGATCAACTCATCCGTCATGACTTATGCGAAGAGGCTATGAGGCTATGTCTGCTGTTGGTTAACCATCATTTGACAAGTGCTCCAAAAACCAAGGCACTGCTGGCATTAATGTGTTTCCAGGCTTCGCGTTCGGAGGCTCGCTTGCGAGAAGATGGGGCGGTGATCCTGCTGAAGGACCAAGACAGATCGCGATGGATCAGGCCATTAATCGAAAGGGGAAAGATGTATCTCGAAAAAGCTGCGGAAGGTGATGACATCTCAGAATACCACATTGAAGCTGCCATTGCAGGTAGCCATGCCCGCGCAGCCTCATTCGCTGAAACTGACTGGAATCAAATTCTCCAGCTCTATACTGTACTGGTACAAATAAAACCCAGCCCCATTGTTGAACTTAATATGGCAATTGCCGCCGGATACGCCATCTCTCCTAGTGCTGGTCTTGAAGCGCTGAACAAGATCGAGAATCTTCAGGACCACTACCTATATCATTCTGCGCTAGGAGACTTCTACGCGGAGCTGGGAAACACAGAACGGGCTGGCCTTAGTTATCACCGGGCCATGACCCTGACGCAATCAAAGGCCGAAAAGAATTTGCTGCAAACAAAGCTTTCAAATATCACAAAGATTAATTGAAAGCGGCCAGTACGCTACGTCGTAAAATTTCTGACAACAAACCACCCAATGACGCATCCAATTGTGTCAGCCACAATATCAAAAATATCAAACGACCGATAGGGGATTAAATCCCTTTGAATAAATTCAATGATAACGCCGTAGCTCACAAAAGTCAACGTGATCCATATATACATTTTGTTTACACGTCTCACGTCCTTTATTCGTGCCCGTGCTGGCATACACCATAAAAAAACAAGTATTGCAAAAAGCCCAACATGAACAACCTTATCCAATTCAAGCTCCTCTAACCAACTCGCTTTTGAAAATCTGTCGCCCGGTAGACAAAAAAGTAATGTTGCAACCAGCAGTCCAAACGTCGCCGGCCAGAATGATTTGATTTGAATTTTCACCTTTTAAAAAAATGTACTTAAATATGCAAACATAAAGAGCTTGTGCGAAAATTTGGAAGGTCACGTTTCATTGTGCGTGAAAAAATAGATTCAAAGCCTGACACAAACGTTCTTTACGTCTGTAAAAAATTTTAGAGCCTCCCAGCCTCCTTCCCTGCCCAGACCAGATTGCTTCATTCCTCCAAACGGTGTTCTCAAATCGCGAAACAACCAACAATTCACCCAGATAATCCCGCTCTTTATCTGTGCTGAAACCCGATGTGCCCGCTTCAAATTTTCAGTCCAAAGTGAAGCCGACAATCCGTAAGATGTACTGTTTGAAAAGTGAACAGCATCCATTTCGGTGTCAAATGGCATAATGGTAACTACCGGACCGAAGATCTCCTCCTGATTGGTTCTGCATTCACTGTCTAAGCCCACAATCACAGTTGGTTCTAAGAAATATCCATGCGCACACCGGCCTTTCACAATCACTCTTTTCCCCCCTGTAAGAATCTGACCGCCTTCCTGCCTGGCAAGGTCAATATACCCCGATACTTTATTCAAGTGGTTTTCAGAAATTAAAGCTCCAATGTCAGTGCCTTCTTCCAACGGATCGCCTACCTTCAGCTTCTTCGTTCCAGCAACGAATGCCTCTACAAATTGGTTATACAAACTCTTTTCAACCAGTATGCGCGACCCACACAGACAAATCTCACCTTGATTTGAAAACGAGGATTGAAGTGAGATGTCCAAAGCACGCTCAAGGTCACAGTCCGCAAAAATGATATTTGGATTTTTGCCACCCAGCTCCAAAGAAAGTTTTTTAAACATGGGGGCTGCGGTGGTGGCAATTTTTTTTCCTGTGACCGTTCCTCCCGTAAAGGAAATGGCAATAACCTCGGGATGTTCGACAATTGCCTGGCCTGCTTTAGGTCCAATACCGTGAACAATATTTAATACTCCCCTCGGCAACCCCGCCTCTATGCATAATTTCGAAAATATGTAGGCAGTCATAGGCGACAGTTCCGAGGGTTTAGCTACAACGGTACACCCAGCTGCTAGCGCAGGTGCTACCTTCCAAGTGAACAAGTAGAGGGGAAGGTTCCATGGTGAAATGCAGCCGGCCACGCCTAGCGGCGTGCGCAAGGTGTAGTTCACGGCATCAGTTCCAGTGGTGTGAGCCTCAGAAGAAAAGTGGAGGGCCCCTGTCGCAAAGAATCGCAGATTAGCAGAGGCCCTTGGAATATCAAGGGAACGGGCAAGCGACAACGGCTTTCCATTGTCAATACTTTCGGCCCTTGCTAGTAAATCGATGTCGCGGTCGATGAGATCAGCGATGCGCTGAAGGACGGCGGAGCGCCTTTCAACAGGCATGGCGGACCAGTCAGGAAATGCGTCCAGTGCTGCCGTGACAGCCTCTGAGACGTCGTTGGCGTCCGAATCAGGAATCAAGCTATATACGGATCCAATTGACGGATCATAATTGTCGAGATACATTCCCGATCGAGGTTCCTGCCAAGCTCCATTCACGTAATTAAGAATCTTTTCCATACTTAAAGACTTTTTGTTCTTCCACCATCAACGGGAAGGTTGATGCCATTGATATAGCCCGCTACAGAAGACGCAAGAAATACGACTGCAGCTGCGACCTCGTAAGGTTCAGAAATCCTGCCGGCAGGTATTTCGGAAATCATTTCCTGTTTTAGCACCTCGATACTTTTGCCAGTCTTAGCCGCTTTTTCGTTTAATACGGATTCAAGCCGTCGTGTCATGGTCGCACCAGGCAATACGTTATTGACGGTTATCCCATAAGGACCTAGTTCCACGGATAGGGTTTTCGCCCAATTTGCTACGGCGCCTCTAATAGTATTTGAAACGCCTAGGCCTTTGATCGGTGTTTTGACAGATGTGGAAATAATATTGATGATCCTACCAAATTTTTCTTGCTTCATTCCAGGAACAACGGCCTGAGTTAAAATTTGATTACACAATAGATGACTGCGAAACGCTGCTTCATATTCTTGGATCGGCGCATTTATTGCCTGTCCAGCGGGTGGTCCACCCGTATTGTTGACAAGAATATGCACAATATTATCTTTGATAAAATCATGAACTACTTTTTCCAGTTGCTCTGGGAAAGCAAAGTCGGCTACAAGGTAATCATGCTTCTGTCCCTCCGATGAGTCCAATTCCCGAACGACGGATTTCAGTGACGATTCATCTCTCGCCATTAATGTCACATTTGCACCCATCAAGGCGAATTCGATGGCTGATGCCTTTCCTATGCCTTGCGTGCTTCCGCAAACAATTGCCCTTTTACCTTGAAAATTTAATTCCATATTCCCGGGATATTTGTTAACACAAATCTTTAGTAATTTTAACGAAATTAATTTAACCTGCTCTTCACGTCACAGGTTTATGGCCAACAAAACAGGCTGCAAACGAGTTGAACATTCATAACGATAAATCAAATACAAATGACCATCCGCAGACCTTTCAACTTAAAAAAGTGGATCAATGATAATCGCGATCTGCTTAAACCCCCTGTTGGAAATAAGAATCTCTATGCTGATGCGGGTGATTACATCGTCATGATTGTTGGTGGACCAAATGCCCGTAAGGACTATCACTACAATGAAACTGAAGAGCTCTTTTACCAGCTCGAAGGTGATATAAATGTTCGCATTCAGGAAGACGGCAAACCGGTAGATATCCCAATAAAAGAGGGCGAAATGTTTCTGTTGCCTTCGAATACACCGCACCGGCCAGAACGACCTACTGGAACAGTGGGATTAGTCATCGAATGTAAGCGGGAGGATGTTAATATGCTTGATGGATTGATCTGGTATTGTGATAAATGCAACAATAAACTTCACGAATACAAATTCCATTTGGAAAACATTGAGAAAGACTTTCTGCCTCGCTTCCGTGAATTCTATGGATCAAAGGAATTGCGAACGTGTAAAAAATGTGGGATGGTAATGGAAACAGATCCCAGATTTGTGTGATGAGGTTGTCGCATCGGCAGGAGTAATATGAAGGGACGAGCATACTATACATCACCAGTTGGCGAATTGTTGATTGAGTCAGAGGACGGGAAAATAACTACCGTTAATTTTCTTAAAGATCCTAAGCAGGAAGAGGGTTATCGCCCAATAATTGAACAATGTATTCTCGAGCTTGACGAGTATTTTTATAAGGGCCGCAAATTCTTTAATGTAGAATTGAATCCTCAGGGGACGGAATTTCAACGAAGAGTATGGAGCGAGTTGACGACGATCCCTTATGGAAAAACGATCTCCTATGAAGCCTTGGCGGTCAGATTAGGAAACATAAAGGCCATCAGGGCGGTGGGGCTTGCGAATGGACAAAATCCTATTGCCATCATTATCCCTTGTCACCGGGTGATCGGTAAAGGCGGATCGCTGGTGGGTTATGGTGGTGGTGTTGAGAATAAGGAGTGGCTGTTAAATCATGAAGGTGCGATACTGAAGCAGCTCACTTTGTTTTGATCGCTAAAACCATTGGTAAAGGAAAGAGCTTGAGAATCAAATTCGAAAATAACCTGCAGTTCGCGAAACAGTTAGATCGATCTGATAAGCTGAGGGAGTTCCGTTCAAAATTTTTTATACCAACGTTTGAGGGTAAATCTGCCATATATTTTTCAGGACATTCTTTGGGTCTTCAGCCCAGGCAAGTCGGCAGCTTCGTAAATCAGGAAATCAAGGATTGGGCAAGATTAGGGGTTGACGGGCACGCGCATGCGCAAAGGCCCTGGTTATATTATCATAAGTATTCCAAGAAAGCCCTGGCGGAAATCGTGGGCGCAAAGCCCACTGAAGTTGTAGCGATGAATCAGCTCACGATCAACCTCCACTTGATGATGGTTTCTTTTTTCAGACCTACCCGGGAACGTTACAAGATCCTAACCGAGGCTGGCGCATTTTCATCGGATCAATATGCGTTTGAATCACAAATAAATTTCAACGGACTGGACCCGAAAAATACGTTGATAGAATTACAGCCCCGAGGCGATGAGCAAACCCTTCGCATCGAAGATATATTAAAAGCAATTTCTGAACACGGTGATGAGCTTGCACTTGTAATTTTCGGTGGTGTTCAGTATTACACCGGTCAATTCTTTGATATCAGGCGAATAACAAAGGCTGCTCATGCTGCCGGCGCAGTAGCGGGATTTGATTTGGCGCATGCCATTGGAAACGTCGATCTACAACTTCACAGGGACAATGTGGACTTCGCCGTGTGGTGTAGTTATAAATATTTAAACTCCGGTCCTGGTGGAATTGGAGGTGTGTTTATCCATGAAAAACATTTTCGTAGAAAAGGTTTACAAAGATTTGCAGGTTGGTGGGGTCACGATGAAAATGAACGCTTTAAAATGAAAAAAGGATTCCGGCCAATGCCGAATGTCGATGGCTGGCAGGTTTCTAACGTACCGATCCTTCAGGCTGCATCGCACCTCGCGTCCCTGGAACTCTTTCAAAAAGCCGGGATAAAAGCATTACGACAAAAAAGTATCCTGCTTACGGGATACCTTGAACACTTATTGAAAGCAATTGATAAGGACGAAATCGTGTTCAAGATCCTTACGCCATCCAATCCTCGTGAACGAGGCTGTCAGCTGTCCCTCGCCATAAGACGCCAAGGCAGAAGGATTTTTGCATCACTGACCAGCAAAGGGATCGTGGCCGACTGGAGAGAACCCAACGTCATTAGACTGGCCCCTGTACCCATGTACAATACCTTCGAGGAGGTATTCAAATTCTCACAAATTTTCAAGGCTGTTATTAAGGATACTATTTAGGTATTCAATTCACCAATGACAGAGAACAAACATATCGCTATCGCAGGAGGAGGCTTGGTAGGTTCGCTGCTCGCGGTGTATTTAAGCAAGCGCGGGTACCGCGTTGATATCTTTGAAAGGAGGTCAGATATGCGCCAGGAAAATATCGACGGCGGAAGGTCTATTAACCTCGCGCTGAGCAACCGGGGATTAATAGCCTTGAACGAGGTAGGAATCACTGAAGGCATAGAACGGATAGCCATACCGATGCACGGTCGGATGATCCATGCCCTGGATAAAACCTTAACATTTCAGCCCTATGGCCGTAATGGTCAATTTATTAATTCCATTTCGCGAAGCAGCCTCAACAGCCTGCTGATAAATACCGCTGAAAAGCTGGGTGCAAAATTTCATTTTGATCACCGAATTATCCAGGTTGATTTGCATCATTCCACGCTGATCTATGAGGTTAAAGGGAAAGAATTTAGAAAGACATATGATGCAATTGCCGGAGCTGACGGAGCATTCTCTGCCATTCGCCTGGCAATGCAATTTACGGATCGCTTTGACTTTAGCCAGGATTATATCGAGCATGGCTATAAAGAACTCGAAATTCCTCCAGGTAAAAGCGGTGAATTTATGATGGAGACCAACGCACTCCATATTTGGCCCCGCGAAAGCTTTATGCTGATAGCTTTACCTAATCCGGGCGGCAGTTTTACCTGTACATTATTTTTTCCGTTTGAAGGAAAGACATCTTTCAGTTCCCTGAAGTCAGATGAAAGCATAATTAATTTTTTCAAAGAATATTTTCCTGACGCGTGTGTGCTTATGCCACAGTTGTTGGCGGATTTTAATACCAATCCTGCAGCTTCTCTTGTAACTATGAAGAGTTATCCATGGGTGAGAAACAGAACTTTGATAATCGGAGATGCCGCCCACGCTATTGTTCCCTTTTATGGACAAGGGATGAATGCCGGCTTTGAAGATTGCCGGATACTGAATATGCTACTGAATCAATACGATGATAATTGGGAAAAAGCAATTACAACATTTCAAAGTCAACGGAAGGCTGACACTGACGCTATAGCTGAACTTGCACTTGACAATTTCGTAGAAATGCGCGACCTCGTCGCAGATAAAGACTTCTTATTGCGAAAAAAAATCGAAGCCAGGCTAAGTATGCTCTATCCTGAACGTTGGATTCCGCTTTATTCCATGGTCACATTCCATCACGATATTCGCTATTCGGAGGCGCAAAGGATTGGCGCAAAGCAAAAGCAAATCATGGATGACGTGATGGCCCGCCCCGGCATTGAATCTACTTGGGAGCATTTAGATTTTGAACAACTTGTTCAGAAGCTTCAGGCAACTTAATGTGAAGCTTATATTCTTCATATCGGTCCAACACATCCTTGACATAATTAACGGGCTCCTCACATTTGCAATATCCTGCCTTGGATAAAGGGTCCTTATAGAACTTAGGATCTGATTTTTTTAACAGGAAAAATTCGACGTCGCTCCAAAGCTGTGAATTCTTTCCATACTTTTCTGCAAGCTTTCGCGCGTCGAGAATATGCGCCAGGCCAGCGTTGTAGGAAGCTAAGATGAACTTGATACGCTCTTGCTCATTTTCAATCCGCTTTGTCCAATAGCCCTCAAGATACCTCAAATAGTTGACCCCCGCTTTCATGTTCTCTTTTGGATCATGAATGTCCGTTGCCCCGAATCTTTTTGCTGTTTCGGGCATAAGTTGCATCAACCCCTGTGCTCCGGCCCATGACTCGTCGCCCATCTTAAATTTGGATTCCTGATAAACGATGGATGCCAGGAGTCGCCAATCCCACTGAAGTTTTTCCGCGCCCTCTTTAATCAGCCGGTCATACTCCGATAGTTTATTTCCTCCCAAGGACGAATAGTCGCTGTTCATTCGCATCAACGACGTGCGCGGGCTCTTAAAGTATCGATTATAGATAACCATAAATGTCGGAGCCTTTTTGATCTGGGTTAGCCATTGATTTATGGTTTGAAGCAAATTGGGTGAGTTCTTTCGAAGAGCCCACGCAATTTGTTGCGGCATGCTCAGCACGGTTTGGACATCAAGGCTGGGATAGTAGGATGCATTGACATGAGCAAGCATATGATCAGCAACGGTATAATCTATTTCACCCAACGCCACCTTTCGTACAAGGGATTCGCTCTCCGAGTTGACTGTATCTTCCCTGATAAGAATATCGCCCCCCAACTCTTCCGATAAATTTTTCAGCCTCATGGAATGACTTGTTCCGGCAATAACATGCACTTCCTTTCCAATCAGGTCGACTGGATTGCGAATTAAGTTTTCGTTGACCTGGTCAAGGGTCAACCGCCTCCAGTTTTCCGGCTTTCGCTGAACCAATACTTGGTAGGCATTAAAGTGTGGATAGGTAAACGTCACGGACTCTTTGAGTGGCTTAGTGATCGCCAACGGAAAGGCTATTATATCACCCTCTCCAGAGTTCAACTGCTCTACAGCACGCTCCAGTCCTGAGGTCACTTTGATTTTCAAATCCACATGAAGGTGATCAGCCAATAGTTTTAGCAATTCATACTCATACCCCATCGGATGGCCCTTATAAATAAAATAACTGATCGAATTATTATCGACCAACGCGTTAAGGTAGCCCCTTTTTACAATGGCGTCGAGGTCTAGTTCGACTTGCGGTTCAGACTTTAAAATCTCCGGATTTGGCCGTTGGCACGAAAGGGACGCCAAAATGAGGCAAATAGTAAGTATCCAGCGGCAAAAAAACAGCATAGGGAGATGAAAATACTCATTCCGCGGCAAAATAAAAAGGAGGTCTCGACAACCTCCTTATGGCAGCGCCATCAGACTTTTCAAAATGAATATCGAACACCCAATTGTGCTTGCCACCGGGAACTAATGAGCCCCGAATCATCGATGTTCAACTTCGTGGCGGGTTTCGCAAACCTGTAATTTGGAATATTATCTGCAGGCAGGGGCTCGACAACATATTCAATCAATCTAAAATTATCGTTGGTGTTAAAATATTGCCTGCCCCAATCCTTGTTCAGCATGTTTGTGAAGTTAAATACATCAAAACTTAGTTGTAACGTATGACGAGTGGAACCAATTGTAATGTAAAAATCCTGAAGTACACGTAGGTCGACCACATTCGTAAAAGGCGTACGAGCGCCATTGCGTTCTGCGTATTGGCCTCTTCTGGAACGCAGATACTCATCGTTTTCAATAAACTCGTTCAAATCTGCCCATTGCTGGTCCTCGCTTACGGGATTACTTCCGGCTATTGGGAGAAATCGAATTTCGCCTGCGGCAAGAGCTTCCGAATAGCTCGCGTAATTTCGCGGAACATAGATCAAGTCATTGTCAGTATTGCTAGCTTGTGGATCGTCGTTCAACAATGAATTTCTGTAGATATAAGAGTAGCGAGCTCCAGACTGCCCGTTGTAGAATAGAGATATAGTTGTTGCAAAATGATTCAGATATTCCTTTCTGTACGATACACTGGCAACAATTCGCGATCCCAGATCAAAGTCAGAGTAAGAAAGATCCAAGCGGTTTTTCCCGTTCACATTTTCTATGAACCGCCATTGCGACGAATTCTGCGAAGATGTTCCTTCATTTAACACTTTTGACCTTCCGAAGGTATAGCCTACGTTCGTCGACAATCCAAAATCAAAATTCTTTTTCAGCTGCAACGTGAGATTATAACTATAACCTTTGCTTGTATTCTTGCCCAATAAGATATGGCGGTACGTCGGGTCGACGGCATCACTTCGAGCCCACCTTGGTCTTTTGTCCTGGCCCCCAAGGGTCGTCGTTGGTTGCTTAACATTGAATTGTTCATAGTTAATGTTATTTAAGGTCTTGCTGAAAATTCCCTCCAATGTTCCGATTATACCTCCTGGCAACTGTTGATCGACAGCCAACGACGTTCTGAACACCTGAGGGAACTTAAAATCTTTGGCGAATATGTTAATGTCCCCCGATGGTGACGCTACCACTGCGCCTACATCCGGGCCGGTGTATTGGTCATAAGGATCAGGCCTGAAAGCGACCTTTGGATTCGCATTGCCTGGAATGGCGCCAATTAATACTCCGTTATTATTAAAGCTGGCGCCGGGCCATACATATGGGATCCGGCTTGTAAATATTCCGACTCCACCCCTGATTTGCGTTGTTTGTTCACCCGTCAGATCATAGTTGAAACCAATGCGCGGCGATAACATTATTTGGGGTTTTGGTATCTCACCCACGCTCGCTCCCTGCAAGTCATATCCTTCCGCCTGGATTTTAGGAATTACGGTATTGTTGAAATACGGATCTTCCTCGGGTTTGTCTAAAAACATAGGTACATCTATTCTCAAACCGGCTGTAAGTCTAAACTTCGGATTGATCGTTATCTCATCCTGCACATATAGACCCAGTTGTAATGTCTTAAAATCTGCAGCGGCCTTAGTACCATCGCCCGGCACATCATCGACAAGCGAGTAACTTCTTTCATAGTCGGTGGACAGATCGCCGTTTAAAAAGCCATTCAGGTCGGCAAACGTATATGTACCGAAGGCATTACCAATGAAAGCATTATAGAAGGTTGTGTATTCGTTATGCGTTCCAAATGTAAAAACATGTCTTTCCTTGTAGAGGGTAAAATTATCTGTTATGGTTAGGATCTTCGATTTTAGCTGATTGATGGTCGAGAACGGTTCCGTGCCGAATATGACCCTGTTGGTCCCGTCATTGATGGTTACCCGTGGAAAATCCTGGCCAATTGAACCTCTGTCATCAACCACTGTCGTGTATCCGATGATAAGATTATTTGACCTGCTATTTCCAAATGCACTTTTGAGCTCTACGGCGGTAGAGTTAGTTGTGCTGGGAAAAAATTCACTGTTATTTCCAAAGTTTATTGTTGAATTAGAAGACCGGGCGCGTTTGTATGCCTCACCTTTCGTGTAGCTGTGACGGAACGTCACTTTGTGACTGTCGTTTAAATTGTAGTCCAGTCGGATTAGGAATTTGTCGCTTTTAGTCTCTGAGGGATTATCGAGGTAGCCACCCGGGTCGTATCCATAACTTGTCTTTAGGAAATCTGTTAGAGTGGCCAGGTCAGCTTGCGTTATAGCACCATTGTACGTAGTATAGTCAAACGGTTGCGGAGTTTTATCCCGCTGAATCTCGCCGTTTATGAAGAAAAACAACTTATCCTTGATGATTGGCCCGCCCAACCTGAACCCTGTCGTCTGAGCGTTAAAATTATCCAGTTTTCTTCGTTCTGTAGCCGGATTATCAGTAGGGGTTTTACCTGCGAGCTTTTCATTCCTGAAAAAAGTGTATACTGAACCGGAAAATTGATTGCTGCCGCTCCGGGTGATAGCGTTTATTCCGCCGCCGGCAAATCCACCCAAACGTACATCGAAGGGAGCTATTACAACTTGAAATTCTTCGATAGCATCGATACTTATCGGACTGATGCTGTTAGCCTGTCCTCCATTAGTACCAGTCTCCGACAAACCGAAAACATCGTTATTTACCGCGCCATCAATAAAGATTGAATTATATCTATTATTGGCTCCGGCAATTGAAATTCCCTGGTTGGCGGTGACCGTTACCTGTGGTGTCAGCCGCGTGAAATCTGTCAGATTGCGTCCTACGGTCGGCAAATTCGCGATTTGTGCCTGGGATATATTCGTTGAAGCCCCCGTTCGTTCACTATTAAAAACGTCCTCACGGCTGGCAACTATTTCAACGTCTTCCAATTCAACGGAAGTTTCAGATAATTGAATTCGTAAGTTGTAAGTCTGCCCAAGGCTGAGAAAGATATTCTCCCGCTTATCTTCATTATACCCGACGAAAGTAGTAGTGATTGTGTACGGCCCGCCCACACGTGTATTGGGTATGGTGAAGGTACCGTCTGTACGACTGGAGGTGCCATACTGCGTTCCAGATGGGGTATGCAAGGCGAGAACAGTAGCACCGGGCAGGGGCTCGCCATTTTGATCTTTAATCAGTCCGCTTATGCTGGATGTGGTCACACCCTGAGCAAAAGCAACGCCCGCAGCAATCAGCATAAAAACCAAAGACAGTAGATTTCTATTCATAAACAGCTAGGTTAATTTGAGCATGTAAAAGTACCGGATGCATCACACTTAAACTTTAAAGCAGCTTTAAATCTTTCCACAAGTTATTTACAATGCCTTAACAACGACATCAACACCAAGTTACCGGGACATGATGTCGATACTTCAGATTAGCCAGTTAAAAATTTGTCTATTGAACGCGGGCTCTTTAATTTACGATCATGCATAAATTTTTACTGGCACTGCATTTATTTATATCGATTGCATTTTATTCAGATGGCCAGCCGCACCTTTCCTACTACTTGCCGGATCAGGTTACCTATGATCCAGATATCCCGACACCTCAGTCCGTCATTGGACACCAAGTAGGTGAATGGCACGTTACGCATGACCGTCTCGTAAACTACATGCGCGCTATTGACAGGGCGTCTGATCGCGTCAGCCTTGAGGTGACCGGCCATACGCACGAAGGAAGGGAGCTATTGCTTCTGACAATAACTTCACCGGAAAACCATAAGAAAATAGAGCAGATACGCGCGCAGCACAATCTGCTCAGCGATTCGAAAAAATCGGCAAGCATCGATGTCAAGAATTTACCTGTGGTATTCTACATGGGCTTTAGTATACACGGAAATGAACCCAGCGGGGTCAACGCCAGTTTACTTGCTGCATATCACCTCGCGGCGGCACAGGGGGAAGAGATAGAAAATGATTTGACAAATACAATAATCTTATTTGATCCATGCTACAATCCAGATGGCATGCAACGCTTCAGCAGTTGGGTGAATTCTCGGAAGAGTGTAATGACATCAACCGATCCGCTGGATACTGAACACAATGAGCCGTGGCCCGGAGGTAGATACAATCATTACTGGTTTGATCTCAATCGGGATTGGCTAGTGGCTCAGCACCCAGAGTCGGAAGCTCGCATCAAAAGTTTTCAGAAATGGAAGCCAAATGTTCTCACAGATCACCACGAAATGGGGACCAACACCTCATTCTTTTTTCAACCTGGTGTTCCATCCCGAGTTCACCCTCTTACGCCAGCAAGAAATATCGAACTGACGAAACGCATGGGTGAATTCCACGCGAAAGCGCTTGACGAATTGGGTTCATTGTATTTCAGTCAGGAGGGTTATGATGATTTTTACTACGGAAAAGGTTCAAGTTATCCCGATGTTCAGGGGGCGATAGGAATTCTTTTTGAACAAGCAAGTTCCCGCGGACACGCACAAGAGAGTGTCAACGGTATTCTGCGATTCCCTTTTACAATCAGGAATCAATTTACGACAGTGTTAAGTTCACTGAAGGCCGTCCGCGCACTGCGTCATGACCTACTGAACTATCAGAAGCAATTTTACAACGAAGCGGCTATTGAATCGGCAAAAGATCCGGTTAAAGCTTATGTTTACGGCTCTAGAGACCGGGCGAGGACATTCAAGATGACTGAGCTATTGATGCGGCACGAAATTGACATCTACAAAGTCAAGCCAGGTCTCGCCATCAATGGAAGGAATTTCAGCCCTGAATCAAGTTGTATCGTACCCCTGAACCAGCGGCAGTACCGATTGATTAAATCTATGTTTGAAAGACGCACGCAATTCAAGGACAGTCTTTTTTATGACATCTCTAGCTGGACGTTGCCACTTGCGTTTGGATTGGAATTCGAAGAACTAAAAAATACCTCGGCAGCTGGTGAAAAGTTAAGCAACCCGGGCCCGCCTGCCGGAAAATTTGTGGGCGGCAAAAGTCAGTATGCTTATGTATTCGAAACCCTTGAATACTACGCGCCACGGTCCATCTACCGGCTTCTTATGCACGGAATCAGGTTAAAGGTGGCAACTAAAACCTTTTACCACAGTGATGGAAAGAAGTTTGACCAGGGCAGTATCCTTGTGCCTTTGAGCGATCAGGAAATAAGCACCGAGAAAATCGAATATGTGCTTAACGAAATAGCCACAAAAGATGGAATAGACATCTATGCCTTTAACTCTGGGCTGGATTACAAAGGTGCCAGCCTCGGCAGCAGTTCATTCCTAACGTTGCGCAAACCAGTGGTAGCGATGCTTATAGGAGACGGTTTTTCGGCTACAGATGCCGGAGAGGTTTGGCATTTACTCGACACGCGGTTTAATATTCCACTCACCTTAATACCCGTTAACGTCTTTAACCAGGCTAATATTGGAAAGTACAATGCAATCATCATTCCTCCAACATCGAGCCCGATTCAGATATCCGATGCTGCAAAAGAAAAGTTGAAGGGATGGGTGCAAAATGGGGGAATCGTAATCGGATTGGAGAACGCCTTGCAATGGATTAATACGAGTGGGCTAGGCAGATTTCAGCTGAAGAAAGGATTGGAAAGAAAAGATAGCCTTGCGTCAAGGCCATATGGTCTTATCGACGCCTATACGGGCGCTCAACAGACCAGCGGCGCTATATTTCAGGCTAGTGTTGACCTGACACACCCACTTTTGTTCGGTTATTACAATGCTACGATGCCGATATTTAAATCCAACAACCTGTTCATGGAGAAAGCAAAAAATGCTTATGGAAATCCAATCGTGTTTACTTCATCACCACTCCTGAGTGGATATATCTCAAAGGAAAATTATGACAGTCTTAAAAATAGCTCCATCGCAGGTGTATCAGTCCTGGGACAGGGGCGTGTGATTGGATTTACAGACAACATGTGTTTCCGTGCATTTTGGTTCGGAAGCAATAAGATTTTGATGAATGCAATATTTTATGGACCACTGATCAATGCTGCATCAGGTAGGTAGTCAAAAAACGGATTCTAGTGATTACAGAATGCGCTCGCATTTAGCTGGGGAAGGATTAATTGTTTCGTGACTCATTAATTTAAAGTAATTAACCATACGCGATAATTTTGTCTATCCCTTAATGCAAGAAATGATGTTCAGACCTCAGGTATATTATTTACCATGTTTTAATCATTTTATAGCTTTAAATTTCCCCGATTAAATTTTAGGTATGCGGACGTTCTTAGTACTTCTTTTCTTGGCGGCAGCATTCACTTCTTTGGCCCAATCCATGAAGATTATGTCATACAATATTCGTCTTGATACACCACAGGACAGTATCAACCAATGGCCAAAAAGGACTCACAAAGTTTATGCACTCATCAAGAAATATGATCCAGACCTGATTGGGCTGCAAGAAGTTCTTCACCATCAGTTAATGGATCTTCTCCAAAACCTCCCTGCGTATTCCTATATCGGCGTGGGACGCGATGACGGAAAAACCAAGGGAGAATATTCAGCAATCTTGTACAAGAAAGATCGTTTTGAGGTTATCAATCAAAACACGTTCTGGCTATCCGAAACACCCGAGTTGGCGGGAAGCAAAAGCTGGGACGCTGCCATCACGCGTGTAGCGTCATGGGGGAAATTTAAAGACCTCAAGGCCAATAAACAATTCCTGATGATCAACACCCACTTTGACCACATTGGCAAAGAAGCTCGCAAAAACAGTGCAGTATTATTAAAACAAAGAGCGTCTGAGATCGCCGGTGAATTCCCATTGGTCATTACAGGAGATTTTAATTGTACACGAGATGAGCCGCCTTATCAGACCATTATGAAGCCGACAGGAGTACGATTAATCGACCCGGCTCCCGTGAATTCTCCGGGAACCGCGTGCAGCTTTAAGGTGAACTCGATAGAATGCAAGACGATCGACTATATTTTTCATTCGTCGGCGTGGAAGGCAGACTCCTATCAAGTTATACAGGACAACGACGGAACGTATTATCCCTCTGATCACTTGCCCGTAATGGCAGAGCTAATCATAAAAAAATAGAACTGGTATGTCTGTCAGGCTACCAGGAGCGCTTTTGTATAGGTAGCCAATACTTCATCAAGAATAGCGGAAACATCAGCGATCGTCTCAACCTCCACGAGCCTGGTTCGGAAGGGTTTGAAATCTGGTAGCCCCTTGAAATAATTTGCATAGTGTCTGCGCATCTCAAAAATACCCAACCTGTCTCCTTTCCATCGGACCGAAAAATCCACGTGTTTTTTTGTTGCACGCACGCGTTCCTCCATAGTTGGAGGTGAAAGCTTACTTCCGAAATCCACGTAGTGCTTGATTTCTCGAAAGATCCATGGATATCCGATCGCGGCTCGCCCAATCATGATTCCGTCAACACCAAACCTGTTCTTATATTCCATCGCTTTCTCGGGTGAATCAATATCACCATTTCCGAAAATCGGGATCTGCATTCTGGGATTCTCCTTTATCCTCGCGATCAGACTCCAATCAGCGGCACCTTTATACATCTGGGCACGGGTCCGTCCGTGTATTGTCAACGCTTTTATGCCGATGTCTTGCAGCCTTTCGGCAACTTCGACCACATTCTTTGTTTTATCGTCCCATCCCAGTCGCGTTTTTACAGTAACGGGCAAGCTGGTGCATTTGACAATTTGCTCGGTCATCTTCACCATCTTCGGAATATCCTGAAGCAAAGCTGCCCCTGCTCCTTTGCAGGCCACTGCCTTCACGGGACATCCATAATTAATATCGATCAGATCCGGATGGACCTGGGAGGCAATCTCTGCCGACTGAACCATGTTTTCAATGTCACCACCAAAAAGCTGGATACCGATAGGGCGCTCATATTCGAAAATGTCCAGTTTCTGCTTGCTTTTCGCTGCATCGCGGATAAGCCCCTCTGAAGAAATGAACTCAGTGTACATGAGGTCAGCACCGCCTTCCTTACATACCGCCCTGAAAGGGGGATCGCTGACATCCTCCATGGGTGCAAGCAGTAGGGGAAAGTCGCGCAGTTCTATGTGCCCTATTTTTACCATATTTGGCGCAAAGATAATCAGGATTTATTCAATGTTTACCTACAACTTAGTGTCTGACCGACCCCCTCTGCGGTCACTGCTAACCATATTGCTGAATATTTTCCTTGGCTTTGTGGTCGTAGGACCGGGCCTGGGATTGGCGATTGCCTCACTATTTTATGATGGAACTCTTCTTGCTTTACTTGAGGAAATTCAAGATCCCGAAGCCCATCCTGATATTTTAGTGCCGCTTCTTGTCACCCAAAGTGTTGCAACCCTCGTCGGATTGATTATTTTGCCAAGCATCCATCTCGTCGCTCTTGAGCGCAAAAGAATAAAGCCTTTCTTCCCAGACCAGCCAAGAATATGGATAGCTCTTCTGATGGTAATGGGTATAGGGATAACGTTTATGATTTCCATTTCTCCGCTGGTAGAGTGGAATATGAATTTGAAATTTCCGGAATTTCTGAAAGAGTTCGAGTCATGGGCAAGAGACGCTGAGGACCGGACCGCAAAACTTACAGAAGTAATGACAAATTTTAAAACTACAGGGGATCTGATGATTGGTTTGATTGTGATCGCTTTATTGCCTGCGATAGGAGAAGAACT
>JAICGJ010000037.1 GCA_025923195.1 Chryseolinea sp. | reverse complement strand
CCTTTTGGATTCAATATCACGAGCTTGCAAAGCGTGTTATCAAATTGCAATATTTGTTGCGTTTTATATTCGTGGCTTAGTTTATCGGCTACTACCACGAGTAATTTCATTAGCTGTTCTCCTCGTTGCTGGCTAAGACAACTCACCGCAACAAGTGTACTCATTGTAAGAAGGATAATCTGCTTTCCCATATTTTTTGGCAGGCGGATTTATAAATGTTTGTTTTTTGGCAAAGGTTACTGCAGTCCGTCAGAGTCCCTGAGACAGGAGACTCTGCGGTGACAGGCGGTGCTTCTTATGGATTGTTTCCAATCGTAAGATACGTCTCCAAATGTAAAGTCATGGGATAGGTTTATACAAAATATAACTCGCATGGTAAGCTTACTTACAAGGATAAAGCAAGCAGTCGTAGCTGCGTCTCCTGCTAAGGGACGCTGCGTTTTTCAGTGCGTCGAAACGAACCTTGTGATTTTTTTTAAAGCAGACCGACAGAGTCCCCGAGACGGAGACTCTGCGGAGACGGCTGGTTAGGGCTTGATCGAAAACTATCGATGATAGCTGGCACAACCTCACACTTCCTGATGGAGGAAGCAGTCGTAGTAGCGTCTCCTGCTAAGAGACGCTGCGCTGTTTAACGCTTTTTAACAAGATGTTTTTTGGGGAAGGTTACTGCAGTCCATCAGAGTCCCTGAGACAGGAGACTCTGCGGAGACGGGCCGTGCTTTGTGAATTGTTTTCCAATCGATATAAACAAGACATCTCAACTTAAAGGATGAAGTCATGCCCTCTGTTATCCGAACGCGTAGGGTTGTTGGTGATTCCGACGCACAACACCGAACAACGGCAGGATGTGCAGTACTTGATATCAACACCTACACGGGCGAAAGCGCAGTCGCAGCAGCGTCTCCTGCTAAGGGACGCTGCGCTGTTTAACGCTTTTTAACAAAAGTTTTTTGGGGAAGGTTACTGCAGTCCGTCAGAGTCCCCTGACATCGGAGAAACTGCGGAGACAGGCCGTCACGCATCCGTAATGTTTTCTTCTCTAAAACAAATATCCCAACCTGATATAACCCAGCGTTCCCTCGTTCGAATGCCCCACTTCCAATGACAGTACCGTCAAATTGAAGGGTGTAAACCAAACTCCTCCTCCCCAACCCTTGTGCCATGCGTTCGATTTTCCCGAGGGCGCCGTAGGATCAACACCGTCTTCGTCCTTGTACCACACCCTGCCCAGATCATGAAATGCCAAAATACCCATGCTTGCCGGAAAGAGATACGTGCGGATGCTAAACAACTTAATGCGCATCTCGATATTGGCATAAAACTTCTTGTCACCATAGAAGCGGGTCTTGCGAAAACCTCTTAACTCGGTTTTACCGTCCAGGATCTGCGCCTGATAAAATTCATAATCACCTACATTCCACCCTCCGCCTACCCGCGCGGCCAATACTGCCCTCGCCGGCACGCGAAAAGATTGGTAAAGGGAAACGAAGCTTTGGAAAGATGAGAAATCACTCGCCCGGTCGTCGGTTCCCGCCATATTTCTGCCCGATACGTTAAACACAATGCCCCGCGAAGGCAACTGTGGACTATTTTTCTTGTCTATAGTAAAACTCCAACTCACGCCTGTATAGTTGTTGTATTCTGAGTACAGGTCATATGGAAGGGTGCTGGCGAATTCGTTTATGTACCGGTCCTCGCCAGGTTCCTCTATTTCGATACGCTGGAGCGCTGGTCCTATTTTGAATTCCCCGAATCCGCCCAGTCTGCGCGTTAAATAAGTCTCCAATCTGAGTTCCTCAAACCGGTAACGGTAATAATCGATGGAATTGTCGAGCTCAAACTGGGGGTCATCGTCTATGTCGCTGTTGTATACGGTCTCATTTCCAAGTCCAAAAAAGTTATTGACATAATTCGGTGCTTTCAAATCGGCATTGATCTCCACTCCCCATTTCTTAATTACGTTGGTAAAATCGCCCCGATAGAGGAAATTATAGGAGGCTGTCCTCGGCGCGAAGCTAGCGAGGACGATATGCCGGCTCTTAAATGGATTACTCCTGAACCCTTCCTTTTGAAAATAAAACCCGCCACCCAGAAAAAGTCCGTCGTCCGGGTTATAATTTCCAAAGACCAGGGGCGCAAGCCGATCATATTTAAATGCTTTGCGGTCATAGGTGTTTACAATCGGACTCGAAGAAGTTCTGTCAGCCGCCTCGCCTTCAGATTGCAGTTGCCCGGAGGCCTTCTTAGCATCATAATACACGGTCTTTCGCCGTAGTCCGTTTACATGTGATTTGTCTGTTAAGGTGTCGGCACCGTCACCGCCGATTACGCGAACCAATATACTTTTGCGTGATTTGCCCTCGACCAGGATCCTGTCATCGCCACCGAGGGCATAGATCTGGATAGACTTCGTTTGGTTGTGTCGGAACAGGCGATCATACATTTTCTTCCCCAGCTCACCCTCCTTCTTCACATCGTACACGCTGACCCGGACATCGCCATCGGGCAGCCGCGTCACCTCAAACTGCTCGCGCTTGTTCGAGCCCACCACATCTACGTGCTTAGCCAGAAATTTGTAATGGTCAACTGCATATTCCGCTAGCCTGGATCTTCGGGCTTTGAGTTTACGGATGATCTCCTGGCCATGCAGATCATAGATTTCCTGGGGCCAGGCCTTTATCGATCTTTCTATTACATCGTCGGTAAGTCGCTGCTGGAGGTCCCGGGCGGTTGCGATCCACTCCTCCTCTGAGGGCTCGGTAAGAAAGGATCGGTCAAAGTAGCGGGCGTTGTAAGATAGACCTGACGGCCATCGTACCTCGTCATTAAAGCCTTCGAATTTAGGCAATGCCCAACGCCGGCTCCATATCTTCGGGACAATTCCTTCGTTCACGAAAAATGCCTGATCGCGGTCGCGTGGCACGGGCCGGTACAGCTCGCCGTTCTTTGATTCGAAGCTCGCCCACCGCCACTGGTCATCGTGCCGGTCCCAGTCACCAATCCAAAGGTCAAACAATCTGGACCTGAGTACAAAACTCTGGTCAACGCGGTTGTCATTGTCCTTCGCGAGCTTTTCTAAAACTTTACTCGTGTTAATAATGTCTTCAGAGTTGCCAAAAAAGGGTTTGTCCGACCAGTCGCCGGCTGGTCGCTCTTCAAAGAGGGCAAGCATGTTGGCGAAGTCGTTCCGGTAAATACCGAGCCTCGGATCGTCCGGAATGAACACAACTTTCGGATTAGTATGGTAAATTCCGGCCGCATCAGCGAGCTGCGGTATCACCACGGCGGCGTACGGATGTGCTGCCGAGATCTGGTCCTGGACCAAACCTTGAACAAAGGTTTTACGAAACATTTCCGGTACAGCCTTTTCCGGAAACTTCTCGATAGATCGCAAGACATATTCCCGCCCGAGCGAATCCTCAAGCCTCAGCGAAAGCGTTTGCATACCCCCGCCTTTTTGCGTGATCTTTAAGCCGCCCTTTTCTGTTCCTAGATCGATCACGGGAACTTCGATTTCCTGCCCCCACTCGGGCCTATAATTCTCGCCCAGCATTCTCGTTCTGCCCTTGCCAGCAATGTACTGGTGACTACCCTTAACGCGAACGGTTTTATTGGTAAAGTCTGGCTGCTGCGGCTCCTTTTCGCGCACCTGCAAGGACTTGAGGACCGGCAGTGAATCCTGAAATACTACCTTACCGTCCGGGAAGTCAGCATCAACCTGATAATAGGTAAATCTTACGTCACCCCTAGCGAAGATGTCGGCCCTTACAAACCCCGTTACGCTGGCCGCAAGCTTCGAATACTTCTTCTTCTTTACGACAGTCGATTTCGCGCCGGACCCGCTAACAATAAAATATGTGCTATCTTTCGCAATGGCCTGAAGTGCATGCTCGTGACCTGCTGCATAAATGGACCCTGGATATTCGGCCATGAGTGTCCGGATGGTTGAAGAGACTTGCTTATAAATAGGATGCGACGTGTCCTGAATGTCACCCAGCCACTTCCGGTACAGGGGGTATATGGACCCCACCACAGGCAGAGGAATGTACAGTTTGGAATGAACGGATGTCAGCGGGAAAAGATGGTCTTTGAAGGTTGACACTCCACCGTGTTCACCATAGGTGATAAGTGGATGGTGGGCAGCTAGGATGATCCTTTTACCCGCGTTGCGGCTGAATGCATCACTAATCAATACCAAGGCATCAGCCGGCGTTTTGGCATCGCACGGACCCTCCTCACCTGGCTTTCCCCATGGATGTAGAAACCATTGGGTATCCATTATAATCAGTATTGCCTCGTCGGTTAGTGGAACTTCAATAGGTCCAGGACATCCATCTCTAGGTAAGAAAGTTATATGCTCATCTTTCAAGGAATCCAGCCATTGCTGCTGATTCATTAGTTGTTCCCAGCCATCCCTCCGACCGCGCATCCAATCGTGATTTCCGGGAACAAAAATTGCAGAGACATCGTCCAGTCCGCGTATCCAGTCCACCTGTGTCTGTAAGATCTTTTCGGCCATCGCCCTATCCTTGTCAGTTGGCCCCGGCATACCCCGAGGATAGATATTATCGCCCAGGAAAAGTACGGTAGATTTTGTATCGGAAGCGTCAAGAGTAGAGCGAAGTACTCTGCCAAGAGTACTTTGCGTTATATAGGGCTCGCCCGCATCGCCAACGAAATAAATTGAATGCGTCAAAGGGTCAGGTTCGCGTTGACCCAAGACACAGCAATGCATTAGGAGGAAAAAGGAAAATAGTAAGGATTTACCCATGCTAATTCAATCCGATTCACCGGCTTCGCTAATACGCCCTGTAATGTAGAAAAGTTTGCGCGTCGTTTATGAGAGCTGTCGGAGTGAAAGAGAAAAATATTTTTACCTTTAACAATTAACAACAGTATGGATTCGGAATACATTCGGCAGGCCAGGACCTTCGCAGAACAGGTGTTCAAAAACAGATCATTTGAAAAGCATCTGTTTCATAATTTTGATCACACCAAGGAAGTAGTTGACGCTGTTGGAATTATAGGCAGGCATGCGACGTTGAGCGCGGATGAAATGGAGTCAGCGCTGGTCGCCGCATGGCTTCATGATGTGGGCTACGCCAACGGCTCGAAGAACCATGAAGAAGCTTCCGCCCAAAAAGCGCGGGAGCTCCTGGAAAAAATTGGCGCCCCTTCGCAAAAAGTTGGGGTCGTAACAGAAGCGATACTGGCCACCCGCATGCCGCAGCAGCCAACTTCTATCGTTGCGCAGGTTCTCTGCGATGCTGACCTTTACCACCTGGCCACGGAAGAGTGTCAGGAGAAATCCAGCATGCTGAGAGAGGAGCTTAGAGCACTTGGAACCAAGGATATGACGAATGAGGAATGGCTCAACTCTACAGTTCAGTTCATGGAAGGTCATTCCTACCACACGCTGTATGGTCGAACCGTCTTGGAACAAGCTAAACAAAAAAATATCAAGAGACTGAAGAAGTCCCTTCGACCTGAAATAAGCTTCAAGAAATACCGAAAGCTTGAAGAAGAGGTTGAAAAGTTAAAAGGTAAACTAGAGAAGGAGAAGGTATTGAAGCCAGACCGCGGCATTGAAACATTGTTTCGCACAACTTCCCACAATCACATTATGCTCAGTCAAATGGTCGACAGCAAGGCGAGCATTTTGATAACGATCAACTCGATAATTCTGTCGCTCATTGTATCTGTGCTCATCCGCAAACTGGAGGAGAATTCATATCTGCTGGTGCCCACCATATTGCTCATCTCGGTGTGTCTGGCGACCATGGTTTTCTCCATCTTGGCGAGCAGGCCCAATGTCTCCTCAGGAAAATTCACCAGGGAAGACATTAAAAACAAACAGACCAATTTGTTATTCTTTGGGAATTTCCACGCCATGACCGTGGAAGATTATCAATGGGGAATGAAAGAGATGATGAAAGATGCGGATTACTTGTACGGCAGTCTTATTAAAGACATTTATTATTTGGGAAAAGTGCTGGGAAGAAAGTACCGTCACTTAAGAGTTGCCTACAGTATTTTTATGTATGGCTTTGTCATAGCAATTCTATCTTTCATCATCGCATTCCGGCTATCTGCTAACACCGACTTCTGAACGTTTTTTAAGAAAGCAAAATATACAGATGCCGAGTTGAACAGCAACTGTAGAGACAATCGTTAAAATTAGTTCCATAGCAAGGTGGTTGTTTAATACCTCAAATTACCTTATCATATTATAACCGCTCATTAGCAATTGCCTATTGGCCTATAGCAACGATAACCCGACCAAATTTTCCTTCAAATGGATTTGAAAAAGAGGCTTGAATTGGGACAGTCAAAATCGCAAACTAACGAAATTGTTGAATACGTGGATGGTAGACGGGACCGGTTTAAACTATTAGTTGAGGTCTATAAAGAAGGGCCTTTCCGGCTGACACAACGTGCTGCCTGGCCATTAACCATTTGTGTAGAAAAGTGGCCTTATTTACTTGATCCTCATTTCAAAACACTGCTCAATTTTTTGCATGATCCCCACGTACATGACGCGTTCATCCGCAATACCTTCAGACTGCTGCAATACGTTGATGTACCCAAACGATTTCAAGGTGAAGTTGCTGATCATTGCTTCAGATACCTTCAGGACAGAAAGGTAGCCATTGCCATACGGGTGTTTTCTATGACAGTACTCAACAACATCACCCGCGGCCAGCCTGAATTAAGAAATGAATTGAAGTTAATTCTAGAAGATCAGATCCTCCAAAGCTCAGCCGCGTTTAGAAGTCGAGGAAGGAAAGTGCTTAAAGAAATAGGATGAAGGTTCAAATGTGTTCAGGTGTTCAGGTGTTTAAGTGTCTAAGTTCAGGCGCATTGCAGATAGTTTGCTGCGCCAACACGAGCACGTAAACACTTAAACACCTACAAAGCAGCAGTCAACTTTTGAATGAGGTTATCAGCAAGCTCTTGGTCCGCCGGCTGGGCAATTTTTCTAAATTGCTTTATGGCATCAACAGCCAGCTCAAATTCCTTGTTCATGGCAAGCGTAAGGCCCAAATTGAAGTAACTGTTGGGAAATGATGGTTCTAACTGGATTGAAATTTCGTAGTGCGCTTTTGCCAATCCGAAGTTCCCAATCTCCCCATAAAGGTTTGCTAAATTATAATGCGCTTCGAAGTGGCGTGGGTCAGTCTTGAGGCACTGTGTAAAGCAATCCAAGGCTTTTGCATGCGCGCCGGCGGTGGATTCAATAATTCCGAGATTGCAGTATGCGTCGGCAACTGAATCGTTCTGTTCAATGGCCTGGAGGTAACCGATTCTGGCGCGCTGCTTGTTTCCCTGCTCATCTAGTTGCAGGGCTTCTTCGAAGATCGTGAGTTGGTTTAATTTAACAACCTTGCCCCCCGTAAACAGATTTAGCTGGCCCGTGGGGTCACGACGCTGATCCTTCCTGTTTCGAACCCGCTGAGGTCCGAATTTTTCTGGTGTAGGAATAGGAAACTTGATGATCTTCGCCATCGTGCAAAGTTAATTGTTATCTCTTAACTGCATCGAATAAATATTCAGCCATAGATTTTTGATCAGCTCGCTTTTCGGCGCACCGACTTGGCTGGCTTCTCGGCCTTTTCCTTTTTTGCTGATGTTCCCTTGGCTTTTTCCATCGGCTTCTTCGCAGCATCGATACTGGCCTTCAGCGCCGTCATTATATCTACCACTTTGGGCGCTTCCTCAACAATGGATACAATTTCTTTGCCTGATACTTTGGCATCGATTATTGCCTTGAGGGCATCGTAATAATGATCCTTCATCTCGATGTTAGCGAATTTGGTGGTCATCGAGTCGACTAACGTCTTCGCTAATTTGAGTTGTTCCTTATCGGTCTTGACATCCAGTAGCTGAGGTACCTCGCGGATGCTTCGGACTTCATTGGGATATCGCAGCCTATACATCACCATTCCACCTTCGTGGGGCGAAATCAGAACAGGAGTTTCGCGGTCACGCAGCACAACTTTTCCCACGGCAATTCTGCCAGTTTCCTTTAATGTCTGGCTCAGAAGTCCATAGGTCTTAGAAGCCATGTCTCCGTCGGGACCAAGGTAATAGGGCGATTCGTACAGGGTCGGATGTACTTCACCAGCACTAACAAAACCCTGGATTTCGATCACTCTCTCGCTCTTCAATTTGACTTTATCGAAGTCCTCCTGCTCGATGATCACATATTGACCAGGCTCATATTGATATCCTTTGACAATGTCTTCCGCCCTAAGTGTCTGTCCCGTTACCTTATCTTTCTTTTCATAACTGACGGGGTTGTGGCCCTCCTTCGACAACAGGTTAAAACTTATCGTCTGACCTGAGTCAATGGCGTTATAAATACGGATGGGAATGGTAACGAGGGAGAATTGAATGTGTCCTTTCCAGATTGCTCTCATAACATTAAGTTAGATTAAAAAGTGAATCAGGCGGGAGCTAAGATATAAAAAATGTTCCAAGTTTCAAGTTTAAGGTTTACGTTACGTATGCGACAAAGCGGGCTACAGGGCACAAGATTGGCAGCCTGAAACCTTGAACTTTAAACACTTTTAAACTATAATCTTTAAACTACCAATTCGTATTTATCCTCGCCTTCAAATCATGCAATATCGTATACAAACCGAAATAGGTACGGTTGAGGTAAACAGCCTCTCCCACACCTCGCGCTCTTTTTGATTCGCGCAGCTCTTTCATTGTCGAAAGCTTCTCTCCAAAAGAATACAGCTCATCAAAATATGCATTATCTGCAAAGTCAAACGTCTCTGAACGGAATGGTCTGCCCAATAGCTCCACCAACTTCACGAATATACCTGTGAAAAATTCCACTTCCTTCTTTGTATCCTGTGCATGAATGAACCGCAGCTCCCGGAAGGTTTTATCCCGCTTTTGGAGGTTTGTCAGCACATCCTCTTCAAGCAGTTGAAAATAGACCTGGTAAAACTCTGACGGGATGACCTTTACGCAACCAAAGTCAATGATACCCAGCTGATAATCATCGGTAATGATAAAATTCCCTGGATGCGGATCGGCATGAACGGCCTTCAAAGTGTGCATTTGAAAGTGGTAAAAATCCCAAAGCGCCTGACCAAGTTTGTCTCGCTCCTTCTGCGGAATTGTTTCATTCAGCACTTCACCAAGAGGCCTGCCTTCGATCCAGTCCATGGTCAGAATTTTATCAGAGGAATACTCGGGATAGTAGGTCGGGAATTTGATATTTTTCAAATGACGAGTCTTGGCTGAGAGTTCCATTGACCGCCGAAGCTCCAGCGCATAATCCGTTTCTTCCAGCATCCTGGACTCAACCTCCTGAATAAACTCATCATACTCCACGGGGTTTAGCTTAAACATCGTCAGCGCTATGGGCTTCACCATGGCTAAATCGGACTTAACACTGTCACCCACGCCCGGGTATTGAATCTTGACCGCGAGCTTTTTGCCTCTCAGAACTGCCTGATGAACCTGGCCCATAGAGGCCGCGTTCGTCGCCTTCGTTGTAAATGAATCAAAGATCTCCGCAGGTCCCTTTCCAAAGTACTTCTGAAATGTCTTCACAACGAGTGGATAAGACAACGGTGGTGCGCTGTACTGAGCCATAGCAAACTTTTGCTGGTATGCTGTTGGCAGGAGATTCTTATCCATGCTGAGCATCTGAGCTACTTTCAACGCTCCCCCTTTTAACTCGCTCAGCGAGTTATAGATGTCGGTGGCGTTATCAAGGTGCAGTTCGTCACGGCTCACTTCGCCATTGATAAGCTTTTTACCATAATGTTTAAGATAATTTGAGCCGATCTTGGCACCAGTAGTTATAAACTTAGAAGCCCGTTGCACCTTCGAGACGGGTATTCGATCAAATTCTTTCACGCGGGCTTGTTATTTGATTTTGTTTTGATATAAAAACTTGGCAAAATCTATTGCCGAGTCAACCGCACCTTTTCCAATTAGATCAAATGCCAGGTTAACGGATTTTTCAATTGCGGCATCTGTTTTTTCAAATCCAGCGCTGCTGTCCTGTTTCCAAAATAGAAGTATAAATCCCAGGTGCAGCCAAAAAAGTTGTGGATAACGTTTATCAATTACCGGTCGCGTGGCAACTTCTCCCTTCCCTTTTGCCACATTGAGGACTGACTCAAAAAACGACTCGAACTCAGCCTTAAACCCCTTGATGTATTCGGGAACAAGCTCAAATTTCTTGGAGTGCTCCAGCTGAAATATGACATAGCTTCGACTGGATTTCAATTCTTCCAGCAGGGTAAAATAAAATGCTAAAATTTTTTCGCGGGTGATAAAACTTTGAAAAGCCTTGTCGGCCTTCAAACGGCCAAGCGTTTTGTCAATAAAACCCTTCCAGATATAGTTTTCAAGCCCGTCAAATGACCCAAATCGATTATAAAACTCCTCCTCCTTGATGCCAATATCCACGCAGAACTTGTACACTGAAACAGGCCTGGATCCATGTGTGAGCACAGACTCGATATAGGCAGCCTTGATCTTGTCGTCCGAAGCCTTGCTCTCGGATCTGCGGGAAGTTTTTTTGGCGGTTTCCATGACTCTATTAACTGAAATTCAATTAAAATGGTTTGCACTTTGCTCGTGATAATTTCGTTAATTTCAGCATCATGTACGTATTCAAAATCCCTGCAAGACTGGTCAGGATCATAACGATGCTACGCAAATTTTATGAGGCGCTGGCACTCGTCGCCTTGTTCATCCCAACGGCTTTATTTGCGCAGGATAAACGCGCAGATTCGAAAAAATTGTATGAGCAGGGTGAAGCGGCCCATAACGCGGGCAACTATAAGCTTGCGCTTGAATATCTGAACAAATGCCTGCAGGAGAGCCCTGGTTTTGCCGATGCCTACTTTACCCGTGGATCTGCCCGCGAGCAGTTGGATGATCTGAGGGGAGCCAACACCGACTATAACATTTATCTCGAATTAAAGCCAGATCAGCCTGAAGCCCTGTTTAGCAGGGCGACGGTACGATATCAACTGGGACTATACGATCAAGCAAAAGCTGATCTACTGAAACTGCTTACGCTCCCACCAGGAGAAACACAAACAATCTTCTTTAACCAGTCCGCCTCAGCAACCGGTTCGAACCAAATTCTAACTGCACAAGGTAACATCAAGCCCCAGATCTTTAATTACCTGGGTCTCGTTGAAACAAAACTAGGTAATTATCAGAGCGCTATAACCTGGCTCGACTCCGCCATCCGACTCAAAAGCAAGGAGGCTGATTATTTTGTGAATCGCGGAATAGCCAAGGAAGGTTTGAATGATGCAACCGCCATGCAGGACTATCAGACCGCCTTATCGTTACACCCAGACCATGCGCTTGCCTTGCATAACATCGCTGCCTTAAAACGAAAGAAAGGCGAGTCGAGCACTATGGAAGATGAGCTTGAAAAAGCGATAGAAAGCGATTCCAGCATGCTGTATCCTTACCTTGAGCGCGCGTTCCAACGTATGGAAGGCGGGTTTTACAAGGGCGCGCTCGAAGATTATGACAGGGCATTGGAAATCCAGCCTAAAGACCCGGAGATCTGGCTTAATCGCGGGCATGTCAGGGAGAAACTGGATGACCTGAAGGGTGCTTATTCAGATTACACCAAGGCGATAGAACTAAATGAAAAATTTGAAAAAGCATGGCTCAACCGCGGAAATGTGCTCAGCAAGCAAGGGCGCATCGAGGAGGCAATTGAAGATTATACGATAGCCATTACGTTCAATCCAGACTATGCAGCGGCCTTCTATAACCGTTCAATCGCGCGGCAGCGGGCGAAGAAATCCGTAGAGGCCTGCCAGGATCTCAAGAAGGCCGAATCGCTCGGCCTCGCGGTTACCGACAAAATGAAAAAGGAGATCTGCAAGTGAGAAGGGTACTCCTTTTCACGACGGCGCACTTCCGAACGCCGTTATGGAGGACCTATCCGAGGTCGGGTCTGAATCGCACAAATACCGGCTCGCGAAACATCTTGTCAGGCGTCAGTTTTGAATAACTCACCTCAACCATGGCTTGTGCGTCTAGCCATGTCGATACTTTCTCATCTAGAAGCTTGCCGATGACATTTGGACTTTTAGCCACCCTGATATTTTTCAGTGCACCCGAAATTTCCTTTGTCGTGGCGTCATCAAACCCCGTCCCCACCTTGCCGCGATAATGCAATTCATCGCCAACCTTTTCCGCGATATGCAGTGCCCCAAAAGTCTGTCCCCTATCGCCCTTGCCCTTTGTATATCCGACTATATAGCATTCGGACGTTTGTCTGACCTTTACTTTGATCCAGCAGTCACTTCTTCTTCCGGGCAAGTATTTACTATCCTTCTTTTTGGCCATGATCCCTTCCAGACCATGATGTTTCGCGGCTTCGAAAAGCGAAGCTCCATCTTCAACATGTTCACTAACGCGGTAAGGTGTGTCCGCCCGGATTGCATCGGCCAACCATTCTTTTCGTTTTAAAAGTGGTTCATTTATGAGGGATCTGCCATCCAGATAAAGGCAATCAAATACATAACAGTGAACAGGATTTGTTTTGGATAGTTTTTGAATGGCTGATTCACCGGTGCTCATCAGCCGGTTGATAACACGCTTGAAAATAGGTTTTCCGGATTCATCGAGGCATACGATCTCTGCATCAAACAGACCATTCGTTGCTCTGAATGCTTTTTCTCCAAGCTGTAATTCAGGGAATTGGGCACTGACATCATTTTGATTTCGTGTCCTTATTTTGATCTGCCCATCTTCCAGAGCAATCAATGCTCTGATGCCATCCCATTTCAATTCAAAAATATAGTCTTTATCAAGCGGCGGCCGGTCGCTGGACTCGGATAACATGGGCCCGAAGTCATGATGCAGAAAATTCAGCTGAGGTTCATCAACTCTTTCCAGCAGCCATTCCTTTTCCTTCATCTTGTGGATGCGAAACTCACCGACGATCTCCTTGCTGTTTAACCGGAAATAAAATCCATCCTTCTTATCTTTTGTTACCTGATATTTACCTAATGCGTAGATCCACATTTCTCCAGCACCATACTGACCTTTAGGGATCTTCCCGTCAAAGGTCAAATATTCTAGGGGGTGATCTTCTGTTTGAACTGCTAAACGCTTGACACCGGGGTAGGGTGGCAATCCCTTGGGCACCGCCCATGATTTTAAAACACCGTCCTTTTCAAGGCGCAAGTCATAATGCAAACGCGATGCATGATGCCGGTGCACCACAAATTTATTTCCTTGCTCATCCGGTACTTTTGCCGAGGGCTCAGGCGTTTTGCTGAAATCCCTTTTCTTCGCATAGGCTTCGAGTTGTTCCGGTGACTTGTATTTCGGATTAGGCTTTGGTGCGGTTTTTTTCGGCGCTGTTTTTTTGCGATGTGTATGAAGGGCCACCGCATACGCATCAAATCCCTGCCAGGCATCTCCATCTCGCAATACTTTATCTACAGCGGTATGGATCGTATAATCCAATGGACTTTCCGTCGATTTCAAGTCATCCCAAGTCAGGGGCATCGAAACCGGTGCACCATCTCTTCCCCTTAGGCTATAGGGTGACACAATGCTTTGACCTGACCTGATGCGGAATATATCGACCAAGACGCGTCCTTTTCGCGCATCTTTTTTTATTTGAAGCGTTACTTCATTTGGCCTGCTGTCTACAAATGGTTTGGCAATGTCCTCTGCGGCTTCAAAAACAGTATGGAAATCCCACGACGGTTCTATTGGACAGCAAATATGCAAGCCCTTTCCTCCCGTTGTTTTTACATACGTGGTATAACCATACATTTCAATGTGATCCTTTAAGGCAAGTGCTATTGGAATTAGTTTCTTAAAAGGATATCCTTCAGGTGGATCCAGATCAAATACGATATAATCGGGGCAAGCAAAATTTGGATTTCGGCTGTGAAGCTGATGCAGTTCTATTGAAGCTAGGTTAGCAAGCCATACCAGCAGGGCGGGTTCGGTCGCGATAATGTAGTCTTTTGCTTCCTTGCCAAGCGTAACAAATTCAATCCATGATGGAGCCCAATCGGGCCTGTTCTTCTGATAAAAACTTTCACCGTAAATCCCATCTGGGAACCGAATAAGCGTGAGGGCACGGCCCTTGGCATATATGAGTAACGTCGGCGCAATTTTGAGATAATATTCTATTACCTGCGCTTTTACGATATGATCCTTCGGAAAAAGAACTTTATCAAGGTTCGACAGCTCAACCTCGCGTTTACCTACCTGGGCCCATTGTGATTTCCGCTTAGCCATTCAGGCTATTCTGATAAGGAACAGTGTTTCTAAAGTTAATGAATCCGCAACATATTATTCCGATTAGCAATCCGCTTATGCTGGTAACCACTACGTTGCCGAGGTTATAGGCCGATGGCTCGAGGAAGAAACGCAACCGCAAAACAATTATGGCTATGCCAAAGACGAAAAGCCAGTAGCTGATTTTAGGCTTCACAGCCTCGATATTATTAACCGGTTTCTTAAAGATTATATAAAGCGATACCACAAGCAATCCAACGGCAGTACTGATTTGTTGTAAGACGTAGAACAGCGGATAATTTGCCCCATCGAATGGCACATAGGTCGTCTGATATATCTCGGCAAATTGCCGGACGAAGAATCTGTTGTTATGTGTAAAGCTGTCCCAAAAAATATGTGATGCGCCCCCTATTGCCGCTGAGATTAGAAAGATTCCCCAGTTTCTTTTTAGATAGTTAAGGAAATTCAAGCTTAGCGTATCATGAAAGCGCTTTTGGAATATTGGGGGAAGATTAATGAGCAGGTTGGTCTTGACTATGAGATGAAAGATCAGAGAAAGTAAAATGGTCACCGGAAGATCAAAGTAAAGCAGACCAGCTTTGGTATGACTATGGATACCGTTTACACTCATCTTAAAGAAATATTCGAAATCAGGGCTCATGCTGCCTATGATTAATCCTGTCGCAGAGAAATATCGGGACCGGATCACGGGAAGGATGATGGCTGGATGAGCGGGCGTAAATGGCATGGAAATTAGATTTATACCAGCTTTAAACTCGATTATTCTATTACATCAGCTACTTTCTTGTTACTTAAGAATATCATCCCAATTATGAAGCAAACAGCAGCAACAATAATAGGATACCACAAGCCCGCGATCGGATCGCCGTCGGGATTAGCTTCCGACTTACTCGCTACATACAATGATGTTGCAATAAAAGGCGTTAAGCCACCGAAGACGCCATTCCCGATGTGATATGGTAATGACATAGAGGTATAGCGTATTCGCGTGGGAAAAAGTTCTACCAGAAATGCGGCAATGGGGCCATAAACCATCGTTACCATAACTAATTGAATAAGTACAAGTCCTATCATCAGCCAAAATGATTCCCTGCCCAACAGAATCTCCGCTTTTGTTTCTGATTTCTCCTCAGTACTACTATTGACTCCCGGTACGGTCTTCACGTTTTTTTCAACAACGCTATTTCCTTCCGTATAAAATTTAATGAACCGTTGTGTAACGATGGTATCACCTTGAGCGGTTATAGTCTGGGTTTTTTCAATTCGGCTTTGCGCTGCCAGTTCTGTTTGGCCGGAGATATCGGCGACCTTGTACATCTGCTTATAAATGGGGCGATACAATAGTACAGCGGCCAACATTCCGATCATCATGATTATTTTACGGCCTATTTTATCGGATAACCAGCCGAAATAAATAAAAAGAGGCGTGCCAATAAGCAACGCTATCGCGATGATATTTCGCGTTTGTACAAATTCAACTTTGCAGGTCGATTCAATGAAAGTCATGGCATAAAACTGCCCCGTGTACCACACAACACCCTGCCCCGCAGTCGCACCAAACAACGCCAAAAGCACAAGTTTAAGATTCTCTTTTTTCCCAAAGCTTTCTTTTATAGGGTTTTTAGAAATTTTTCCTTCCGCTTTGATCTTTGAGAATAATGGCGACTCCTGCATGCGGAGACGTATAAATACAGAGACGCCTACCAGCACAGCAGATAACAGAAACGGAATACGCCATCCCCAGACATTGAATTCCTCTATTCCCATGCTCTGGCGGACACCAAGAATGACCCCAATTGAGACGAATAGCCCAAGGGTGGCCGTCGTTTGGATAAAGCTAGTATAGTACCCCCGTTGAGATGCCGGAGAATGCTCAGCAACATAGGTCGCCGCGCCGCCGTATTCTCCACCGAGGGCGAGGCCCTGTAGAATGCGAAGGACCAACACTAACGCCGGGGCCAAGTAACCAATCGTCTGGAAGCCTGGAATCAGGCCAATCGCAAATGTCGATCCACCCATTAAGATTAATGTCACCATAAAAGTATATTTCCGCCCTACAAGATCTCCCAACCGGCCAAATACAATAGCTCCAAAGGGTCGAACCACAAACCCAACCCCAAAAAAAGCCAGGGTCGAAAGCAACGCTGTCGTGGGATTTGACTGCGGGAAAAACTGCTCCGACAATATTATTGCAAGACTTCCAAAAATGTAAAAATCATACCATTCAATCAGGGTACCCACGGAAGAGGCTGCGATAACAAACCAAAGTTTAGACTTCTCCTTAGGGGTGACGACAGTAGTGTGCATGTACTTTACTTTATACTCAAGATGGAAATATAAAAAGAAATAGTTTATCCCTAATCCGTTAGCCGTTAATAGTTAGCCGTTAATAGTTATCCGTTATCCGTTATCCGTTGTCTGTTATCCGTTAATAGTTAATAGTGGGTGCGGGGAAGGGTGTGTCGCTCGATCACAATTAGTACGGGATGCCAATCGGGTAACATCATGAATTTTTAATCTTGTCGATTATTTCCCATTCGAGTTGTAATCGAGCTACACACCCTTGCTCACTCCCCCTGTTAACGGATAACGGATAACAGACAACGGATAACGGATAACGGATAACGGATAACTTAACTACTCGCGTTCCTCATACCACGATTCCTGGATTTCATGAAAGAGATCATGCAGCTTGGTCAATGATTGTCCGATCGATTTATCATCTCCGGATTTAACAATTCCTTCAAAGGTGGATGCGTCCACCTTAAGCTGGTTGAGCTTAAATTTTATTTCGTCATCTCCCTCGAATTTTGATGGAAGCGGAGCCTGCGCCCACTTATCGGCGGCTTCTACCAGGGCACCTGCATTATTCTTCGCAGGCTCCAGGTTTGAAGAATCTTTATACGGATGAAAAGCGTCGGCCATAACGATATGGAACTCATCCATTTCCTTCCACTCGTCGCCAGCCGCTGCCTGATCTTCATGATGATTGTGATCATCTTTCTTTGTCGAACACGCCAATGCGAGAATCGATAGTACAGCGACCAGGTACGATATAAATTTCTTAGTAAGCATGATTACATATATGTTGGTTATACAAATTGAATTTATCCTCATTCTTTGACCTTTCTTTTAAATTTCCTGCTGCCCTCCAATCTTGTGACAAGCCTTTTCAGGATGTCGAAGTACAACGTAACGTACAGTAGAATAGTCATTGACCAGATGACAACAATATTGAAGTACAGGGTGTTCCAATAAACACCCGCAAAATGTTTTGTAGGCTGATACAGGTTCGCGGAGAAATCAAAGATGTGTTCGGGGCGGTGATCGTCGAGATAGATCGGGTAGATCTTCTGAACCAGCCTTCCATCATATTCGACAATGCGTTCAACCGCCGTTGCATTTAGCACGGCATCGGCGACGGCGTCATTCGCATACGTCATCCGCTCTTTTTCGAAGGCCAAACTTTTAGCGGGGGTTGATGTGAGTTCAGCGATACGTCGATCCTTTTCGTTAGCGGCATTGGTCAGCTTATTACCATAGTATCGCCTCAATACAGTAAGAAACGTATCAGTCTCCAAATACACCGTGGAATCAAATTTCCCTGGTGCCAGCTTGTCAAGTGCCAAGAATTTATCCTCACCAATAGAAGCAAGCTCGTTGCTGATCTCATCCCTTATTAATTGCAAACTTGCAGCCATCTTGCTGTCTGCGCGGTTGCGCCACTGTGAACGATTGTTGAGGCAATAGGCAAGCTTCGACTCGAGTGCGGGTATGTGGTACACTCTTTTATACTCAGCCTTAGCCATGGTCTTATCCAGTTCATAAAATCGTTTTTCAAACTTGTTGTCTTTAAATTGTGTAACCATAAACGCCTCGAAGGCCCATCGCGAAGCCATGATCTCACCCGCCAGGGGTACGCCAATAGGTTTGGTCACCCTCGGGTTGAACTTGTCAAAACTGATCACCACGCCACTGAGCAGCAGCTGCGGAATAATGAGAAGCGGTATCAGGATATAGATTGTAACGGCTGAGTTGAAAGATGCTGAGATGTTGAGGCCAAGCATGTTCGCAAAACACGAGCTTGTAAAAAGTATAACCCAATAGCGGACTTCTTCAAGCGGAATCTCTAAAATGGAGTTGCCAACCAGTATAAAAAGAAACGTTTGGATAGCAGACATACAAAACATCACAGAGACTTTCGAAACCAGGTAGCTGCTTCGGCTCAAGTGCAAAAACTTTTCGCGCTTCAAAATCTTGCGATCTTTAAAAATTTCCTCTGCACTCATTGTAAGTCCAAAAAATAACGCCACGACTACACTCATGAAAAAATAGACGGGAATATTTTTGTTATGATAAAAACTGTAGTCTCCGCTCCCCTCGGCTGCATTATAATATTTAACCATAAAGGCTATAAAAAATGCCAGTACGGGTGCCTCAAATAGGTTGATGTACAGGTATTGCTTGTTAGCAGCTTTAGAAAGCACATCGCGTATGACAAAGATCTTGAATTGCTTGAACCAGTTCGGTATCTCTTGAACAACAGGTAGCGCTTCCTTTACATGCTCGATCTTTGGTGTTTTGATTTTTTGTTTGAAATATTGATACCACTGACCCGGCGAAACTTTCCTGGTCTGCGTCAGGCGGCCGTATTCGTTTACCACCCTTGTTTCAATAATGCTAAAAATTTGCTCTGGATTGATATTGCCGCACTCCGGACACGCCCCCTGAGTTTTGTTTGCCGCGTTGATGATGTCTCTGAAGTATATTACTGACTCAATCGGATTTCCATAGTATATCTGAAAACCGCCAGAATCCATAATGACCAATGTATCGAACATTTTAAAAATGTCTGATGAAGGTTGGTGTATTACGACAAAGATCATCTTACCCCGTAGACTCAACTCCTTCAGAAGATCCATGATGTTTTCCGAGTCGCGGGATGATAAGCCAGACGTGGGCTCATCCACAAAGAGAATCGTAGGTTCCCGAAGTAATTCAAGAGCAATATTTAAACGCTTGCGCTGTCCGCCACTAATGGTTTTTTCCAGGGGAGAGCCAACTTTTAGATTCCGTATTTCAGTCAGTCCGAGGCTGGCTAGTACTTGCAGCACCAATTGAATAATCTCAGTCTCAGAATAATGACCAAAGCAAAGTTTGGCTGCATAGTATAAATTTTCAAAAACACTGAGCTCTTCGATCAGCAGATCATCCTGCGGTACATAGCCGATGATACCTTGGACATCCATTGGGCGCATGTGTATATCGATACCGTTAACCAGAACCAGACCGCTTGATGGCTTTTCCGAACCGTTCAGGACATTCAGCAGCGTGGATTTTCCGGATCCACTCACTCCCATCAGCCCGATGAGCTTCCCTCCTTTTTCGGCGATATTAACATTCTGGAGTCCGGCTTTTCCATTTTTAAAATGATAGAATATATGATCGGCAGTAAATGTTATCGTTGTATGACTTTCATCAGTTAAGAATTTGCCAACGATGTCGCTGTAATAGAACGGACCGACCTTATCGCCGCGTATAGTGCTACCCGTCGGGAACACATCGATCTTGCGACTTTTAAGAATAATGCTATTTAGGTAAACAGTGGTAATGCCGAGGTACTTGATAAAGTAAGTATCAGCATCTTGAAGACGGAGAATGGCGATAAGGCCAGTGAGATTTTTTTCGATTATCCGCGGCCCCGGATACTCACCGGATCCCTCGTCGATGATCAATACATCTTTGGAGGCTAGCTCGTCTATGTCATGGCCAGCCACAAATGATTGTAGTGCATGCAGATCAGCCTGAGGAATTTTTAAGGATTGTCCAATATAGAAAACCAGGTTTGCCTGGCGTTCTGACATGTCGTCATCCACATATACTAATTCAATGATCTTAACGATCAGCACAACCTTCTGCTGCATGGTCAGGGCTTGATTTACTTGCTTGACAATGCGCATGATCTTGGCCCAGTCGTCTACAAACTGTTGGGTGTCTGCGTCTACGTTGCGAAGGTCCTGGCGTTCATCAATATGACTTGTAGCCGCAAATTCGTCGAATAACTTAATATAATAGTGCGTAGCCTCGCGATTGAGATGAAGGCCGAGAAACTCTTTGATGTTGGTGCGCTCAGCTTCTGTAACACGCTCACGAGCAACGATGGCAAAGAGTTGTAAAATGGCTTTGAGAAGTTCCTCACTCATGAATCTGCGTTAATGCGGGCAAAATAAAGTTTAAAATATGAATTAATGAGGGAATCCACCAAAAAACAAAAAAGGCAGGATTTTGGTCCTGCCTCGGTAATGAATCATAAAAGTTTTAACCCAATTTTGTGGTAATTAAATCACCCAGGACGAACAGTCCTTCCCGGAGGTATTCGTCTTCCATATTCATCAAATCGACCGGCGTGCCTTCTTTACCGACGATCTTGGTGTCTAACTTATCGTTAGCAGCTTTCTTCTTTTCGGCCTCTTCAATTTCCTTCTTTCGGGTCACTTCATTCAACGATACTTTTGTCTCCTTATAGCTTCGGGTTGTTTCCTCTGTTTCGCTTACAAAGCGTTGAAGGGCCGCATCCGTTTTAAGTCGATCCTGGTATGCTTTGGTTAAGTTGTTGAGAACTTTGTCATTGATCATGGGTGTCTTTTGATATAACGTGCCTTTGATCTCATCCCAAGGCAACGCGCTCGGGCTTGAGCTTTCTCCAAATTGCTCGGGGCTCAATGCTGTCGGAAACTTTATGTCAGGTGTAACCCCCTTGTGCTGTGTGCTGCTTCCCGTGACCCTATAGAATTTTTGAAATGTAATCTTCAACTCCCCAACCTGATTCTTTGGATCATTGATGAAACGATTCAGATTAATAACGGTTTGAACTGTTCCTTTTCCGTAGCTGGATTCACCAACAATAACTCCACGGTGATAATCCTGGATCGCGCCTGCGAAAATTTCAGAAGCGGATGCGCTGAAACGATTCGTCAATACGACGAGTGGACCGTTGTAAACCAAGGAGGGATTGTCATCGGTTAGCGTTTCGATCTTATTGGCAGAGTTTTTCACCTGAACGACAGGGCCATTTTTTATAAATAATCCCGTCAGGTCAATGGCTTCTGTAAGAGAACCTCCACCGTTGTTGCGCAAATCCAAAACCAGCCCATCAATATTTTCTGCTTGTAGTTCCTTTACCAATTTCTGGACATCTCTGGTGGTACTGGTATAATTGGGATCCCCCTTTTGATACGCGTCAAAATCCATGTAAAACTGGGGTAGTGTAATAACACCCAATTTCAAATCTTTTCCACCTTTCTGATAAGGTATTAAACTCTTTTGAGCTTGTTGGTCCTCAAGTTTGATCTTATCGCGGACCAGCGTTATGGTCTTAGATGGTCCGTTGACGCCTGTCTCGGCCGGTAAAAGTTGCAGTCTCACCGTCGTACCTTTAGGACCTTTAATGAGCTTAACGACTTCATCGATTCTCCAGCCAATTACATCAACCACCTCACCAGAGGCACCTTGACCTACCCCAATTATTCTATCATTGACGTGAATCAAATCGCTTTTCTCGGCTGGACCCCCTGTAATAATTTCTGCAACGCGTGTGTAGTCATTCTCGGTCTGCAACCTGGCGCCTATGCCTTCGAGTGAAAGGGACATCTGTTGCTTGAACAGATCTGCCGCCTTCGGCGACAAATAATTTGTATGAGGATCGTAAGATTCAGTTACTGCGTTCATGTACAAGCTGAAGACGTCTTCACTGTTGAATTGCTTGATGGATTTGCTCAACCGCTCGTATCTTTCTCTCAACATCTTTTCAATCTCGACCTGTGATTTTCCAGTGAGCTTCAAACTGAGCGCCTGACTCTTGATTATTTTTCTCCAGACTTCATTCAGCTCGGCTTCATTCGCACACCAAGGTTCTTTGTCGCGGTCAGTTTCATAGTACTCGTCTGTGGTGTAATCAAACTCCTGGTTTACAAGTTTAGTCAATGCGTAATTCATGCGCTCGTCAAACCGTTTCCTAAATGCGTTATAAATGAGGTAAGCGACTTCGACATTTTCTGCGCGGATCAAATCGTCCATCTTGTCACGATATTTATCGAAGGCCTGCAGGTCTGCAGTGGTAAAATATTGCTTATTGTTATCCAGCCCCTTAATGTATTCATCAAGAATTACCGAAGACAGGGAATCATCGAGGTTGATCTTCCGATAATGATTGTTATCCAGAATATAGGTGATGACTTTGGCTTCCTTCCCATAAATTGCCTTGGACCTTAATTGCGTCGTGTCCGATACCGCCGCAACAGCGAGATGAGAGCTCCACAACACCACGAAAACGCTGATTCCGGCAAAAAATAATTTTTTCATTATTATAAATATTTAACTATCAAACAGATGATGATCGGCAAATTTGATGCCTTTTCATACAAACGCAGATTCGGGCGAATAGATTACAAAATGTGACATAGATCAAGCCAAAAATTCCATATATGGTCAGGATCCGGATACCTTTTCGGCATCATATCCATCGAGAAACTTCTGCGCCTGTCCAATCGTTTGAAATTCAAAGAACTTCTTACCTCCTGTAGAAGTATGAATTTCAACCCTGACCAAATCGATATCTTTATTCTTCCTATAGCTATGCTTAGCCATTGACCTATAATCGTCAGCTTCGCGCGTCGAAATATTGAATGCTGTTGCCCGGACTGATTTGCAATAATAGCATTGGTAGTGCTTGATCAACTCGCCCGTCACATCCTTGCCAGGCTGGCGTGTAATTTCTTCCCGCACTACTTTCATCGTATAAAAACCGCAGCTGTTACATTTCAAGGCCTGCAGATGGCCTGGATATTTTTCGATTTTTACCTCACCCTTTTTTTCATCAATCCAAACGTCATAGTCTATGGAGAAGACGTTTTCTTCTGCACGCATTCCCTCTGCTAAATGAACATCTTCCTCATCCTCACTGAGCAGCCGCAATTTTGTTCCGTCGCTGCCTGTGCGGGGCATATACCGCCATTTATTGAGTTTTCGGTGGACGACCGTCGGATAGTAGTACTCAAGTATCAGGAATGCCACATAGGCCACCAGCGTTCCACCTGCTACTGAAATGAACAACCGCACAAAGAACCACACACCGATATTATGCAACTTGCCCATGCCATATATATTGATGAGCAACATGACGGCTAGACCCAGGCATACAAAAACCCTCTTATAGGTTTTGATTTCATATTCAAGGATGTAGTTATACTTTCCTTTGTAATCTTTGATTGTCGATATTTTTATGTTGTGGATCAGGTACAAGCCAATGGCCGCGGCGGTCATCACAATCGCACCAACAATCATAGCTAAATGCCAAAGATTCAAAAAAGGGCTTGAGGCTACATTTTCCATAGGCGTTCTGCGAATTTTAAATATAATAATTTAAACGAATTAGTTGAGTTGGGCTTATTTGCTGCATTTACTTTAAACACTTGCTTGATGTAATGTGATCACCGATTAAGAACAAATATCCGCCTTCGGTATTTATTGCCTCTGCGAATGTTGTTGCAAACGAGTGGAATCCACAATGCCTAGCCCTCAACAGAAATTTCTACTGGCGACTTGTAAACAACAGCTAATCAAAATGTTAAGCATAGCTGTATGAACTAATGTATCTAGATCGAATCGCGTAATCGCGTGTATTATTTCACACAATTAGTTGCGCACCAGGCTTCATTTTTAGTATAATTGTGTATTAATGCACAACACCATGCTACCCGTAGACAGGAAACAAGTAGAGAACGAACTAAACAGTTTTGCCTTAAGAAATTTTGAAAAGCCCAGTGATTGTAAGGATTTGGAGCAAATAAGGTTTTATGTACGTGAGCTTTGTCTGAAAATCGAAGAGCTTGAAAGGCGTTTTGAGTATGTACCCAGCTCGGCATACCAACTACTGGCCCAATACAACTCAAGACAAAATTCAATAATCAACAAGAATTTCAGCAATACATACAAGTGAAAATGAGGTACGTTCCCTCACCTATCGCTCTACAGTTCAGTTATATGTACAGCGCAACTGCCAATTCTTCCGGGAGAATGCAGTACCATCGCATTAAACCTGGTCAGAGCAAGCTGCGGATCAGCCGCACCGAATTCATCAAGGCCTATAACGATTCACACATATTGGCTATCAATCCCTTGCAACAAAAGGGACAGGATACTGTTTTTCAGTTCGAGTTCTTTGTGTGAACCGGGAGTGAAGCGTCTTTTAAAATCTTATCGAGGTTTGCCGGGCTATAGTTGATGGATTTTAGTGTCTTGTTATCTGATTTCCGATAAATGAGCCATCTGTCCCCTTCTTTGTGGTAGTAACATTCAGTACCATCTTTTTTCTGATAATGCTCAACGGTGTCAATTGCTTCTTGTTCCGACTGGCAGGCCTTGCTCATGTTTGAACGTTGAACTTCCTCAAATAAGGACTTGAATTTTTCGCCCAGCCCAAATTCTAGGATCGCCCCGGATAGCACGTACTGAATATCGCATAACGCATCGGCTACTTCTACAATATCTTTTTCAAGGATAGCTACCTCCAATTCTTTCAACTCCTCAGCTATTAAAGCGACCCTCAATTTGCAACGATTCTCAGCAGGTATTCCCGGAGCAGGAAGGATAGGATGCTTGAATGTTTTATGAAATTCAGCGACAAGTTCCAATGATTCAGGTTGTTTCATAAATTAAAATAAGTAAGACATTAATTGAAAAGCAGCTTTAGTTTGGGACGATAGAAAATTTGAGGTTCAAAAATAAACTAATCCCGCAATGTGAGGTTAATATTATAATCATTTCATCGGGTACAGGTTTTAAACCGATAGGATTTAGCGGTTCTTTATCCGGTTGAACGACCGCCTGAATAAGGCTTCCGTTAGTATTTAGAAAAAAATGGCTATTTTTGACCATGATCCTTTTTAGAAACACATATGTTAGGAATGCGATGGCTCTTTTTACGGGGCTAGTATTCCTGAATATGAGTTTTTTCCTCGCTGAAGTGTCGGCATTGAAACTGACGCAGGATAAGAAGATGGTTGAAAACATTGCCAAGCTAATTTCCAGCAGTGCAGCTGAGGAAGAAAAAGATGCGTTTGGCGGACATGCCGATGAGGATTGTTCCGCAAAGGAAGTTGATTTGATATTTAATTACTCCACGCATAGCCTCAACAATCACATCTTATTAATAAAGGATAACCGTTACATCCATGATCAGCAATTACTTCTGCTGGGCACGTACGAAATATTCAGCCCCCCACCCGAAGTATAATCCGACTCTTCACTTGATTTCATTTTGACGGCGATCTGTTCCGTCACATCACTTCATTTTTCTCACTAAACAGTTCATCATGGATGGAAAACGATTCCTCGGCGACGTTACTGCGGGTCTTACAGTAAGTTTCGCTGCCATTTCTCTAGGCGCCGCATTTGGTGCTATGTCCGGCCGTGGCGCATTTGCAGGTATGATCGGAGCTGCGGTCATACCAATTATCGCTTCAACTTTTGGAGGAACAAGATTACAAGCTTCCGGACCAACGGCACCAATGACTGCCGTTTCGGCACTCACGGTTGCCTTTGCCTATGATAATTTTCCTGAGAAAGCACTCGCTGAGCAATTCATTACGCTGGTCTTCCTCTTGAATGCAGTTTGTTTGCTGGTGGCTGGAGCCGTCAGGCTGGGAAAACTGATTTCGTACGTTCCCAACGTTGTTATTCTCGGTTTCATGAATGGGATAGCATTGCTGATCTGGAAAGATCAGTTCGTGAAAGTCTTGGCCATCAATGGCAAGCCAATTATGGAAGGCGGTATTGTGCTAAATATCATATTGGCGCTGATAACGTTTGGGATGATCTATGGAATTGTGTGGGTGTTAAAAAAGCTCAATATCCGGAAACAAATCCGTTCCCTGATCTCAGGTGTGTTATGGAGCATTATTATTATGACAGGCATCAGCCTTGCACTGGGACTATCACTTGAGAGAATCCAATTGGGGAATACCATTGGCTCACTCACCGAATTTGGCGCTATGCTTGCAAACTATTTTCCATCCGAAATTCTGCAACAACGCTACATCATCATGGCGATTCCTTTTGCGCTGCAGCTTACACTTTTGGCATATCTCGATTCGCTGCTGACTGCGTTAATCATAGACCGGATGACGCGAGAGAAATCCAATCTGAATAGGGAGCTAGTAGCCCAGGGGTTAGCAAATGGAATGTCCGGGATCTTCCAGGGTATACCAGGCGCCCAGGCCACAATACGTTCGGTTCTTTTGATTAAAGAAGGAGCCCAGACCCGACTCGCTGGCGTTTTGATAGGGTTATTCGCCCTACTTAGCATTCTGCTCTTTAAAGATTACCTCGCCCTCGTGCCAGCAGCAGTTTTTGTAGGTGTGCTGCTGAAAGCAGGGCTGGATGTCTTCGACAAGGATTTCCCCACATACTACCTTCAGTATCAGTGGTTCAATTCACCTGTCAGAAACATACAGCTTCTATTCATTATTTACACAACAGTCATTACCGTCCTCATAGACCTAAACATCGCCGTTCTTACGGGCACTGCATTCTTTTATATTTCAAAATACTTCTGGAAGGTTCAGGACGTCGAATCTGATTTCGAACAGATCTCTGAAGCAGAGGGGGAACTTATTACAGGTTAAATCATATCAAATAATGAAATTATACAACTCACTACTAGAAGGAAATAAAAAATGGGTGCAGAACCAATTGGAACACGACCCTGAATATTTTAAAAAATTGTCGGAGGGTCAAAGCCCTCAGTTCTTATGGATAGGATGTTCTGACAGCCGTGTACCTGCAAACGAAATTACCAATACGCGCCCTGGTGACATATTTGTTCACCGGAATATTGCAAACATGGTCGTACACTCCGATATGAATTTGCTAAGTGTTCTCGATTACGCAGTGAACATTCTGGAAGTTAAACACGTCATCGTTTGCGGCCACTACGGCTGCGGTGGTGTAAAAGCAGCGATGGACAATCAACAATACGGACTGGTTGACAACTGGCTCCGTTTTATCAAGGACGTTTACCGGATGCATAGCACCGAACTGGATGCTATCAAGAATGAAGAACAACGATTCGACAGATTCGTCGAGCTAAATGTCATTGAACAAGTATTAGATCTTACAAAAACAACCATAATTCAAAACGCCTGGAGAAAAAGAAATAGTCCTAAAGTTCACGGCTGGGTTTACAGCCTGAAGACGGGATTAATAAAAGATCTCGGGGTGAACTTTGATAATACTTTGAAGTTACCTCCTATATATCGTGTTGAGAATAACGTTGGGGAGCATAAGCGGGTTGAAGCAGAGGAGGCATAGATGAGTAAGGACCAATTTAGCCCGTTAAAGAATTTTAAACATGATTTACCCGCCAGCATAGTAGTTTTCTTAGTAGCCTTGCCACTCTGTCTTGGAGTGGCATTGGCTTCAGGAGCTCCTCTTTTCGCTGGAGTTATCGCCGGAGTTGTCGGCGGCATCGTTGTCGGATCTATTAGTGGATCAGCGCTGAGTGTAAGCGGCCCTGCTGCGGGGCTTACAACAATCGTCCTGGCTTCCATTACATCCCTGGGAAGCTACCAGGCATTCCTCACCACTGTTGTTCTCGCAGGCGCAATCCAATTTACGTTGGGACTGTTTGCAGCCGGTACGATCGGAAATTATTTTCCCTCTTCTGTCATTAAGGGAATGCTTGCCGCGATCGGGATAATCCTCATCTTGAAGCAAATACCTCACGCCGTGGGTTATGACAAAGACTTCGAAGGTGATGAAAGCTTTTTTCAGGCTGACGGTGAAAATACTTTTTCTGAGATCATCAATGCGTTTCAATATATCAATTGGGGTGCTATCATCATTTTTCTCATCGCTATAGCAATACTGATTTTGTGGGAAAGACCTTTCATCAAAAGGAAATCATTTTTCACGCTCCTACCTGCGCCATTGCTGGTCGTCTTAGCGGGTGTTCTATTGAATGGGTTGTTCTTTAATTTCTTCCCCGCTATCGTCATTCAACGAGAGCATTTGGTATCATTGCCGGTGGCAGACGACCTACCCTCCTTCATTAATCAATTTGATTTTCCGGATTTTTCCGCGGTCTGGAGCAGTGAAGGCTGGAAAGTGGCATTTACCATTGCAGTTGTAGCCAGCCTCGAGAGCCTGCTGAGTATCGACGCAGTCGACAAGCTCGATCCCTATAAAAGACCAACGCCTTTAAACCGCGAACTTAAGGCACAGGGACTTGCCAACATGATCAGCGGTCTCATTGGAGGAATACCTATTACAGCTGTAATAGTTCGGAGTTCGGCAAATGTTGCCTCTGGTGCGAAAACGAAGGCTTCCACGATCACGCACGGACTACTGTTGTTGCTCACCGCATTTTTTATCCCTCAATTATTGAATAAAATTCCACTCGCATCGCTCGCTGCGATCCTCCTTATGGTGGGATACAAACTTGCAAAGCCATCGCTGATTATGAATATGTACTACAAGGGAAAAGACCAATTTATTCCATTTGCCGTCACGATCATTGCAATTCTCCTCTCAGATCTTCTTATTGGCATTACAATTGGAATATTGGTGGGATTATTCTTTGTTCTTAAAACGAACTTTCACCGAGCGCTTTTCAGCGTTAATGAAAATGGCAATTATCTGATTCGACTGACAAAAGATGTCTCCTTCTTGAACAAAGCACTTCTTCGCCAAACGTTCAAAGAAATACCTGAAGGAAGCAAAGTGATCATTGATGGTTCCCGGTCAGCTTTTATCGACCAGGATATTCTTGAGACCATCAATGATTTCAGAGAATCCGCCTCAAGTCGAGAGATCTCTGTGGAACTTAAGCAATCAGTAAAAGCACATAACGCACTATTTAAAGCATGACACCAAAAGAAAAAATGTTCCTGGAAAGTAAAGCATGGGTGATGGAGAAACTAAGCCTGGATCAGGCTTATTTCGAACGTCTCTCTGGCATGCATACACCCGATATTTTATGGATTGGATCGATCGATAGCCTGGTGCCAGTTGGAGAGCTTATCAATGCTGATCCAGGCGAAGTTCTCGAGTATCAAAACATGGGCTGCCAGATTCGGCCAGATGATCTGAGTCTTATGGCTACCATAGAGGACGCCGTTCAAATGGCCCGTGTTGAATTCATAATCGTATGCGGCTATAGCCATTGTTCCGGAATTCAAGATGTGATATTGGGAAACGATGACCGCCCATATGTCAAAAGATGGTTGAACGAACTCAATGCTTTATACGAGAACAATAAGGAAGAGCTCTGGGACATGGATTTTGAACAGCGAACCAGGCGTCTATGTGAATTGAACATTCGCGCACAAATTGAAAATCTCAGTGAGCTGGATGTGATCCGGAAGGCTTGGGAGAAAAGTGATCATCCTGTTTTGCTAGGTTGGTACTTTGACCTCGACACCGGAGCATTACAGGAGGTATTTTCCATGGAAGCAAACCGACGACTCAGGCAAGTGACCTCTCTTGCATAATTTCTTCCGCAATTTTTTACTCGTTCCACAAACTTGCTTTTTTATATTTGTGCCAAATCTAACCAATGGCTACAAAGAATTTTGTGGAGGAGCTGCGCTGGCGCGGAATATTGCACGACGTAATGCCGGGAACTGAAGAACTTTTGTTAAGGGAAAATGTTGCCGGATATATTGGCTTTGATCCTACTGCCGACTCTCTGCACATCGGGCATCTCGCTCAAATCATGACACTATTGAACTTTCAGCGGGCTGGACATAAACCCTACGCACTCGTTGGCGGCGCAACCGGCATGGTAGGCGATCCGTCAGGAAAGTCCACAGAAAGAAATCTCTTATCCGAAGACATCCTGCAGCACAATGTCGCGTGTGTGAAGAATCAACTGGAGCGATTCCTGGATTTCAAGGGAAGCAATGCCGCAGAAATGGTCAACAATTACGATTGGTTTAAAAATTACTTGTTCCTGGACTTTATCCGAGATATTGGAAAGCATATTACTGTCAGCTACATGATGGCGAAGGATTCCGTACAAAAGCGTCTGGAGGCGGGGTTGTCATTTACTGAATTTACGTATCAACTGGTACAGGGATACGATTTCTATTGGTTGTACACAAATAAGAATTGTAAACTTCAAATGGGAGGCAGCGATCAATGGGGAAATATTGTTACTGGAACGGAATTGATCCGCAGAAAAGCCAACGGTGAGGCCTACGCATTGACGACCAAGCTCATTACAAAAGCCGATGGCTCAAAGTTTGGCAAGACGGAGGAAGGAAACATTTGGCTTGATCCCAAGAAAACTTCCCCCTACAAGTTCTATCAATACTGGCTGAATACTTCGGATGAAGATGCTGCCAACTTTATTAAGATATTTACGCAGTTAAGTAAGGACGAAATTGAATCATTGGTGAACGAACACGCGATTGCCCCTCACCAAAGAAAACTACAACAAGTTTTGGCGAAAGATGTTACGGTAAGGGTACACACAGAAGAGGAGTTTAATCTCGCCGTCAAAGCTTCCAATATTCTCTTTGGAAATTCCACTACAGAAGAACTGCAAAGCTTAAACGAAGAGACTTTGTTGGCTGTGTTTGAAGGTGTGCCGCAAACCACAATTAGTAAATCGGCGTTTGAAAATCATGCTAACGTCACCGACTTGTTGTCAGTAACGACAAATGGCTTTGTATTTACATCGAAGGGTGAGGCCAGAAAAATGATACAGGCAGGAGGAGTTAGTATTAACAAAACAAAGATAGAAGATGCTAACGCGAAGGGGTCATTTGTACTGCTTCAGAATAAATACCTGCTGGCCCAAAAAGGAAAAAAGAACTATTACCTGATAAAAGTGGATTAAATAAAAAACCACCGAAACCGGTGGCTTTTTTACTGGTGTCCTGTCGTCTTATTTAATTTTTGAATAACTTATAGCCTACTGAAATCTGCCATACTTGATTTTTTATTTCACCGATAGGAGCTCCACTATTGGTAGTAGCGCCATCATCGTTGTCGGTAAGTCCCCAGTTGTAGCGTCCGTCGAGCGTAAGGCCAAATGGAAGATCCCAACCAACACCAAGTCCGAGGCTAAAATCTACTTTCTTAAGATCGTCCTTAATATCCTGCTCGGTTATTGGTCCACTTTGTCCCGATGCGTAATCTTCTCTCTCAGCGGAAGTCAGGAATCCAATTTGCGGACCTACCTGCAAGTTAAGGCCGGCAACTGTATAGAGTTTTACAATAAGTGGGATATTGACGTAGCTAAAATTTTGTTCTAGCGACGCATTGGATGTACTGTACTTAAATTCCGAACCCTGTTGGGAGAATATTACCTCGGGCTGAAATCCAATTTTTTCACCACGAATCTGGAGAAAAGCGCCAGCGTGCCATCCCGTTCGGTTCTCATAATTTTGAACGGCGCTTGCGTCTGAGTCAATAGTTGCAAAGTTGGGCCCTGCTTTTATTCCAATGGCAAATTGCGTTTGAGAAAACGAAAGCAAGGTAGTCGTTACAAAAAATAGTGTAATAATAATCTGTTTCATAGAAGCATGTAATTTTAAAAATTGCTGGGGCAAAAATTGAGCCCCAATAAAAAACCCCTGCTATTTAAACAGAGGTTTTATCATTTTGTTGTCTGTTAATCCCAGAATTTATCGAGATACTAAAATTCATCTAGGTAGATTTGGAACCCTATTCGCAGGAAGAGACCATTATCTACATACTTTACGTCTGTGTCTTTGTCTTTCTCTCCCCATGAGCCGTACCCTATCAAAGGTTCAATTGCGATGTTATCGTTTAAGAAATAGGCGTAGCCGACACCGAGCGTGAAACCGGAATTGCTGTATTTATCTTCATCCACATTTCCACTTCCGTATTTATATTTGGAAGATCCGAAAGCCACTTGACCCTGAAAGAAAATATTCTGTGGCAAGTAATAACGAACAGTGGGCCGAAATTCTATAGACGTCGATGTATAGTCATCATCGCTGTCATCATCATCTCTCCACTTGCTAAGCCCAAGGTCAAGGCTAGCACCCACGGCTAAATTATCGATCACAAAATAGCCGAATTGGGGCTCGAAGGAAAAGCTGGTCCATTTACCATCAGTCTGTGTGTTTCCGTCATACTTTGTTTTTTCAGTTTCAGCAGAAAAACTCAGGCTGCCGCCGACAAGCATTCGCCCCTTGCTATACTGGGCGTATGCTCCAAAAGTGGAACAAATAACAATTGCAAGGATTGTAATTTTTTTCATATAAGGTTGGTTGTTTTTTGAATTGACTACTTTAGTCAAAAGCACTAAAAGGGTTGTTTGCCAATGTTGGGTATAGTTCGGCCATTGCAAACCTACGGAAGCAAAGATCAAAAGGTCTCTTCGAATATAACACTTATGTCTTTGAATATCCAGTCGCACAACGGTGAGCCTTGCGCGCAAAATGCATTTTAGCCGTTCATTGATTAAATGAGTTAGACTTTATCCTGGATGATAATCGTTGGGAGATTCCACTTCGCGATACTTTGGGTCTTGGCGTCCTGCTGGCTAATTTGTGAATATTGCTTGCTCTGGACAGTTGAATACAACGTCAAAATCACCTATTTACTAATTTCGAAACTATGTTTGTCATAGTTGGTTTTTGCAAAGGCATATCCAATATCAAAAAGTCGGCGCGGATCACTCAAATCGAATGCGCTGACCTTACCGAGTTCAGGCGGTTCTATCAAAACATCACAAAGGTGTTTGCTGATCACGGTATTGCCGCTGATGGCAATCATCAGGCTGCGTTCAATCACGGACCGGAAATTTTTGACATCAAATTCGCTGCTGACATGATTGCAGCTTGAACCGATCACGAGGTCACATTCTCTACGGATACAGTCTGCAGGCAGGTTATCCATAATTCCTCCATCTACATAGACTTCTCCATCGATGTTGATAGGACTAAATAATACAGGCACACAACAGGAGGCAAGCAATGGAACTACCAATTCACCCGAAGTAAAATATTCAGGTCTGCCCTTCTTTAAGTTTGTTGCGACGATGGTTACAGGGATCTTAAGGGATTGGAAGTTATTTTCTGGCATCACTTTCAGCAGCACCTCTTGTAGCCCATTCACATTTGCCAGTCCAGTCCAGGTCCAGGCCGGGCGCAGCGAAGTAAAGATGCGCGTGTTGATAAAGGTCTCTAAGATTTTTTCCGGTGAAAGGCCATAAGAATACAGCGCGCCAATCAGAGCACCCGTGCTTGTTCCCGAAATGCAGTCGATCTGTACGCCGAATTCTTCCAAGGCTTTAAGAACGCCTAAATGGGAAATACCCCTTGCCCCTCCTCCTGACAAAGCGAGACCGATTTTCATGAGTGGACAGCTGACAGCCCACAGCTGACAGCTAGTATGATGGTCAATAACGCCCCTGCGCTAAGGTTCATGTCAATCACGTACAGGCCTACAAAGTCTGCACGCCCTGAGGTGTTCGCTGTAAGCCGTAAGCTGTAAGCTAGCGTCAATAAAGTCTCTGAGATAAAACTGTTCATATCCTTTGCGTATATGTTTGCAAGTTCCGCTCGCGCAAGCGTTTAGCTGGTTCAGCTGACAGCTAGTATGATGGTCAACACAGTACCTGCGCCAAGGTTCATGTCAACTACGTACAAGCCTACAAAGTCTGCACGCCTGAGCTGTTCGCTGTAAGCCGTAAGCTGTCAGCTGTCAGCTTAGCCCCGCCTCACTCAACTTAAACACCTGATCCAGCCGCACGCCTTTGTCTGTCCTCTTGACCGTGCAACATTCATTGACGGGATCGTGCTCAAAAAAAAGTATATACCGATTATCAGCCGCTTCATTCAGGAACTTCTCCTTCTCCGTGAGCGTAATCAACGGGCGTGTGTCATAGCCCATCACGTAAGCCAGGGGTATATGCCCGACAGAAGGAAGCAGATCCGTTACAAAACAAATGACGTTCTCACCTATTCTGATTTTGGGTATCATCATCTTGTCAGTATGGCCAGAAGTATACTCAATGTCAAAATGTGGAAAAGGCGATGCTGCCGACGTATCTATAAAATGAAGATTGCCGCTCTCCTTCATAGGTATTAGATTTTCTTTAAGAAAGCTTGCTTTCTCCCTGGGATTCGGATGAATAGCCCACTCCCATTGATCCGCATTCGACCAGTACCGGGCATTTTTGAAAGTTAGCTCAGGCTTACCGTTGTGAATTCTTACACCACCTCCGCAGTGATCAAAATGCAGGTGGGTGAGGAACATATCGGTAATGTCATCCTCTTCAAACCCAGCGGCATGCAATGAATCGACCAAACTGACAGCTCCGTGGAGGTGATAGTAGCTAAAGAACTTCTCACTTTGTTTTGATCCTATTCCATTGTCAATCAGAATAAGGCGTTTTCCGTCCTCAATCAGCAGGCAACGCATGGCCCATGTACACAAATTATTTTCATCTGCTGGGTTAGTCTTCTGCCAGATGGATTTCGGCACTACGCCAAACATAGCTCCGCCGTCAAGTTTGAAAAAACCAGTTTCAATGATGTGAAGTTTCATTCTTCTTTCTCGTGATCAATATAATGTCTGTGGCAGGAAGTAGGCGGTAAGGCCGCATTCGCGGACGAATTTTCAGGATGGGAAATGTAATTTTTTCTTATTACGGTAAGTCTATACGCCACCGATTACAGATTACTCACTCCTTCACTACGCCCATCGCAGCAAACTTAGCGATCCGTTGTTCAATACGGTCTTCCGGCGTCATCTTCAATAACTCACTCGTCTTGGTAAGAATAACTTTCTTAACCTCATTCGCCATCCATTTTACATCGACATGGGCGCCTCCCAGTGGTTCTTTTACAATGCCGTCAATAAGTTTTTGAGCAAGCATATCTTTTGCTGTCAACTTCAATACCTCAGCGGCCTGTTCCTTATAATCCCAGCTTCTCCATAAAATAGATGAACAGGACTCCGGGGATATAACAGAGTACCATGTATTTTCCAACATGAGCACGCGATCTCCGATAGCGATACCCAGTGCCCCTCCTGATGCCCCTTCTCCAATAATCAAACAAATGACTGGCACCTTAAGCATGAACATCTCCTTGAGATTGTGGGCGATCGCTTCGCCCTGCCCTCTTTCTTCCGCGCCGAGGCCCGGAAAAGCTCCAGGGGTATCTATGAATGTAACAATGGGTTTGTTGAATTTCTCCGCCAGCTTCATTAACCGCAAAGCCTTTCTGTACCCTTCCGGGTTTGCCATCCCGAAATTTCGCATCTGCCGTTGCTTGGTATTCCGGCCCTTCTGATGACCGATCAGCATGAAGGTCTGACCCTCGATGCTTCCGAATCCACCCACCATGGCCTTGTCGTCGGCAACGTTCCGGTCGCCATGAAGTTCGATAAAATCGGAGGTAATTTCGTAGATATAATCGAGGGTATAGGGTCTGTCGGGGTGCCTCGAGAGCTGCACACGCTGCCAACCAGTGAGGTTAGAGAACGTTTCCTTCTTCAGCTCTAATATCTTCTTCTCCAGAGCCTTAACGGCCGCCTGCAACTCCGGATCGCCATTACTGGTAAGGTGAGTCATATCACCAAGTTTAGCTTCCAGCTCCGCGATCGGCTTTTCAAAATCCAATAGCATAGGGTTTATTTCCGCACAAAGTTATAAGGATTGGCAAATATCGGTAATTATCATGGATAGATTTGGAGGGAAATCGAAATCAAGGCTCGCTCAAAATTATTCCGGCCTTAAGGCCTTTACAGGGTCCTCGTTTGCGGCTCTCGCAGCGTTCACGCTGACAATAACCAACGCAATAGCCGTCACCACCAACGCTGCTAACACGAATATCAGCGGGTCAAAGGTCGCCCGGTATGCAAAGTTCTCGGACCACTTTTTCAGGACCAGGTAAGCAAAGGGTGCTGCCAACACATTTGCCAAAAGAACCAATGCAACAAGGTCTCTAGTCAATAGAATGGATAACTGACTGGTTGACGCTCCTAAGACCTTTCGGATACCGATTTCCTTCTTTCGCTGCACAGCGATGTAGGTCGATAAGCCAAGAATACCGAAGCACGCAATCAGCACGGAAATCCCGGAGAACACCCTAAACATTTTCCCTTGGTTAGCCTCGCCGGCGTAAAGGCGTCCAATGACGTCATCAAGAAAAACCATTTCGATCGGGAACCCGGACTCATACGAGTTCCAGATCTTTTCAATATCTCCGACCGCATCGTTTACATTTCCGCCAGAAACCTTGATCAGCAAATTGCGGCTCGTCTGACGGTTGGATATGATCAAGGGCTCAATCGTTTCCTTTAAAGACTGGAAATGATAGTCCTCCACCACGCCAATCACCTCTTTGTAGAGGCTGTCAAATTGGGAGATGAACGCTCTCTTCCCAATAGCTTCTTCCGCCGTCCAACCCAAGTATCGCACTGCAGTTTCATTCAGTACGACAGATCCAATGCTATCATAGGGTGCATCTTTAGAAAAAAACCTTCCCGCTACCATTTTAATACCCAGTGTAGGCACGAGATTTTCATCCGCCCACACGGTACGCATTCTCACGGTTTCTTCCTCTCCCTCAATTTTCACCGTTGAAGCATCAAAGAATCCACCAGGATGACCGGACGTCGCGGAGACGTTTAGGATATTTTTTTCGGCCAGCAATCTTTCTTTAAAGGACTGCAGCCTTTGACCGACAACAGGGTTATTGATCCTGATCTTAACAACCTGGTCTGAATCAAATCCCAGCTCTTTTTCATGCATGTAACGCAATTGTCTCCCAATAAAAAGCGTAGCCATAATCATCAAGGCTGATATCCCGAATTGAAAAACAACCAACGCCTTACGCACCATGATGTACTGAAAATTCCCTTTGACTTCGCCCTTCAATACGCGGATCGGTTTAAAAGAAGACAAAAGAAAGGCCGGGTAACTGCCGGATAACAGACAAATGACCAATACCATGGCTCCTAAGAAAAACCACAGATGATTGTCGGTGTGAACGGGAGGGATTGACGTCGCGAACGACCTGTTGAACAACGGGATGGTTAGCTGCGCTATGATGACCGCTAATACCATCGCCATAAGGCATAACGCTAGTGATTCGGACAAGAACTGTGCGGCGATACTTCGCTGACTTGAGCCAAGCGTCTTGCGAATACCTACCTCCTTTGCCCTTTCGACTGACTGAGCTGTGGCAAGATTGATGTAGTTAATGGACGCAAGTGCAATTAACAGCAATGCCAGACTGCCAAATACATACACATAGAGTTTATTGCCATGAGCAATATTACGCTCGTAGCGGGTTTCATAGTTGAAGTAGATGTCGTGCAGTGGCTCGAGCTTTAACCCAGTGCGGTTGCCAATCTTCCTAAAGTCATCGGCAAAATACTTGTCCATGAATTGATTGAAATGTGCATTGAGATAGCCGACGTCCAACGGATTATCTACGCGTGCATAGGTGTAGAGAAGATTGTTCCACCAGTTTTGAAAGT
>JAICGJ010000036.1 GCA_025923195.1 Chryseolinea sp. | reverse complement strand
CAAAAAGAACATAAATGCTACTACAACTCATTCAGTAGCCTGATGCAAGCGGCTTTTCTTCAAAGTTACCACCACCAAAACATCACCTTCTTATTGGGATACTCTGCGGTAAAGATTTCCTCCAAATGGAAATGCAATCTTTAGATGTATTGCTAACTAAACGGTATTGATTTAGATTGTAGATTAATCATTGATTGTAGATTTGTAGCAACAAGTCGAACTGGTATGTTGAAGGATTTTTTTGCGAGATATAGCCGTATCTTTTTTTACGGTCTTTCGATGGCTGCATTCTTGTTTTTGCTGAAATGGCTTGAATTACGTCTAGTGATTTTTAATCACGCCCTCGAAGTATACATCGGTGCAATCGCGCTAATCTTCACTGCGCTTGGCGTTTGGCTGGCGCTAAAATTGTCGAAACCAAAGGTCGAAACGGTCGTGGTTGAACGAGAGGTTTTCGTGCGGAATGAGTCGTTTTCGCTAAACGAAACGGAGCTTAACAAACTTAACCTAAGCAGGCGGGAACTGGAAGTTTTGCAATTGATGTCTGAGGGGTTAAGCAACAATGAAATAGCTGACCGGTTGTTTGTCTCGCTGAGCACTGTTAAAACTCATTCCCGAAACATCTTTGAAAAATTGGGTGTTACGCGAAGGACACAGGCAATAGATAAAGCAAAAAAGCTTTCGCTGATTCCATAATGCTCATACTTTTGGTTGAAACCTGATCCATTCTTGAAAAATCATCCTAAAGGCTGAGTGGAAATTCCTCTCACGCTCCGATTTTTGTTCAAAAAAATATTTTCTATGAAAAAGAACGTATGGATTTTTGGATCAATCGCTGGATTGATTATCACTTTATTTATGGTTTATGCGGCCGCGCAGTGTTATACAAATCCGGATATGGAAGCGAACGACATCGTTGGCTATGCGGGTATGATCGCGGTTTTTTCGCTTGTATTCATTGGCATCAAGAATTACCGGGACAAGTTCAAAGGTGGGATCATTTCCTTCGGACAAGCATTTAAGACGGGAGTTTATATTACCCTCATCGCTTCAGCCATTTATGTGCTGGTATGGCTGGTTGATTACTACGTCTTTATTCCAGATTTTCTCGATAAGTATATATCGCATGTTATGAAAGAGGCCACCAGGGACGGGGCAACGGCGCAGGAACTTCAGGAAAAGGCTGCTGAAATGGCGAAGTTCAAGGAAATGTATAAAAACCCTCTGTTTGTCATCGTGATCACTTTTCTTGAAGTTTTCCCAGTGGGTCTGATTATTGCGTTGGTGAGTTCGCTGATCTTGAAACGAAAGCCAAAGCAACCTGCTGCGTCAGTAGCTTAAAGAGATAGGGTGATCAATTGCACAAGAATGTGGTTGGGGATTGCTCCAACTAACTCGCACTCAGCGCTGAGGTGAAGAGAATTATTGCTTGTTTAGCCATTCAATGATATAGTCGGCATCCTCTTTCCACGTGGGTTGTCCCAAGACAAAATGGTTGCGCCCGGGAAACTCCTTGTAATCCAGGACGGAACCATTCGGAACATATCTCTTATAGTTCCGCACGTTGAGATGGACGGGTATGATAGTATCCTCGCTCCCAGAGGTTATTAACAACGGTGGATGAGGTTTTTTAAAATCCACTTTCGCAGCACTTGTCAAGCCACCTCGTGCCACGGTCTTGGATTCCGGAATGGTATATTTTTCGTATGCATCCAATTGATCTTGCAGGGCCATACCATTTACAAATGCATATTGCCAATCTTTAAATGACATCAAGTAAGTTTTCTTAAGGGACGAAAACAATCCAAGAGCCTTCCAGCCCGCTTTCAAAAAGGAAAACTCATAAGGAAAAACTCCAAGCGGCGGGACAGGATGGATAGCAACTCCCGCTGCTGCTAAGTCGCGGTTGACAATTATCTGAGTCATAAGGCCTCCAAGAGAATGACCTATTACGATAGGTTTTTCTGGAAAGCTTTTTACAGCCTTGATGTAGTGGTCTATTACTTCATTCAATGTTAGCCTGGCCAGATCGGTATCATGAGGTTGCCTCCTTCTCAATTCACTTGTTGATGCGTTCTTAAACGGCCACGCAGGAGCAATGGTCTGATAGCCTTTTCCTTCGAAGTATAACCTCCAGTCATCCCATGAACTGCTATTCACAAAGGCGCCAGTTACAAAGACAATATTTTTGGTCTTAAGGCTACTCATAACAGGGGGTTTAATGTTTGTCAAAAGAAATCTCTCGAATAAGTGTTCGCGGACCTAAGCGTTGATGTGCTGCGTTTATCGAACAGAGAACATTCAACTGACAAGCATAAGATATGAGTTATTTCAGATTTTCATCCATCCTAAGAAAAAAAAATTACTGAAAACGATTTGCGCTAACGTTTGTTTATCGCAGATGATAATTTCCTCCATCGGGGAAGATTTGCAGGGTCCAGCCAGCCTTCCAGTTTTTAATAAGACTGGCCAGCTGCCTTTCGAAGATAGATGTTAGTGTTCAATTGATGCAGCATGAAATCCGCAACATCGGCTCGGGAAATCTTGAGGGTTAACCCTTTCTCTTTAGCACCGAAACCATGACGGTAACTACGGGTCCGTGAGCCATCTACGAATGCAGCTGGACGAACAATGGTCCAGTCCAGTTTGCTTTGCATTACATATTTCTCCTGCAGTTCATGGTCTTCGTAGGCTTTGCGCAACAATAGCCCGAACATAATATGCTTCCAGAAAAAATTGAGATTGCCGCGGCTGTCACCAGCCCCCAGCGTGGACTGGCAAATAAAACGTTTTACCCCAGACTTCTCCATGGCCTTAACGATATGAAGTGTCCCTTCAGCCCTGACTTTGCCTTTGCGTCCAGCGCCCAGACAGCAAAACACCGCGTCCTGATCTTTTATTGCAGTCTCGACATCGTCATATCTCATCACATCACCTTGAAAAAGTTTAAGGTTTGAATGCTTATTGTTGAGTTTCGCGGGGTCGCGCAAAAAAGCGGTTACGATATGATTGTCGTCTAGCGCTTGTTGCACTAACAGTTGCCCTATACTACCTGTCGATCCGAAAATAATGACTCGCATAGTTTAGTTTTTGCCTCAAAATTATTGGAGTCGAGAATCCGGAAATAGAACGAAACCGACAATTCGAATCTATACTACGCTGAAGTTTGATGTTAGCTTGCGCTTGCTTTTCTGGAATTGTAGAGGTGAAAATCCTGCGAACTCTTTAAAGGCCCGGATGAAGTGCGATTGATCCGCATATCCATTATCAAAAGCAATATCTGAAAGGTTATCAAAATTGTTGTTTCTCAATTGAATTAACGATGCCTGGAAACGGCAAACACGCGAAAACAATTTTGGAGAGATGCCAACATGCTGCTCGAATTTGCGCTCAAGGCCCCGTTCCGACAGCTGCAATTCCTTCTGCAAAGTCCTGAGTGGCATGCTGCCATTTGATTCAGCAATTCTCCTAACTGCATATTCGGCAACCCCGTCAACGATTAAATTTTCTTTCCTAAGGAGGGATTGAAGATGAGCAGAAAGTACTTCTATCTGACCGACAGTCGAGAGCGAGTTCAAGAGTGCTTCTTTTAGGTGACACAAGTGCAAACTCAAATCGATGCACGAATCTGTCAACTCGTGTGCGTCAAATTGAAAAAGAGATTTTAACATTGAAGGATAGAAGCAAACACCAATGGTTTTGAATTGCCCCTTCAGATAAAGCTCAGACGGCTTGATGGTCTGACCATAAAGAAAAATCTCTGGTAGTTTTTCCTTAAGAGGATCATAAAAATGTCCCTTCGATGAATGTTGAAAAATAATTCCGGGACATCCGTCCGCCAACGGACTAAGTAGCTGGCTGGAATTATTGACCCCATCACTTTCTAGCACCCAGAAATAGCGGACCCATTGTTTAAGCTGACGTGGTGGTGGTATTTCACGGTACTCCATAAACTTCTTATAAACAGATTAACGGATCACTTGTCGCTAAAGTTTTTCGCCAAATCTGATTGTATTACCAGAGGGATCTGTGACGTAGAACTCACGCCATCCCCACGTCTGGTCCAACGGACCCTGGTGAACAGGTGATTCACTTTTTTTTGTGGTATCCAATCCTCTTGCTAAGTATTTATCGAAAAGCTTATCGATATCGTTCACTATAATATAGACTGCATTGCCCACTACTCCGTCCCCGCTATGGGTGGAGAGCTGTATGGCAATACCATCTTTTTCAATTATACTGAATGATGGGGAACCGCTCTCGGGCCATCTTCCGATTAGTTCAAAATCAAGAATGTTTGTGTAAAACGATAATGACTCCGTCATGTCGACACACTTCATCAATGGAACAATCTTTGCGAATGGCATGCTATTTTTTCAGTTGACGCCTAAAAAATTCAAGACCCTCAATATGGACATCTATATCATTTGGATAGTCATGTTTCCCGCCAATAACTTTTAACAACACAACTTCAGGTTTGCCGGGCGCGTCATAGGTATACCGCTCGATTGTTTTTCCATCTGACTTGTCATTGTCTGGAATATTTTCTTTTACAGGTTCTCCTGAATAGCCTGCAAGCCGTGCCCAATATTGAAAAGTCATTTCTGTAGACCGCACCGTGCCCATAATAAAATTTCCACCCTTCATCATACCGCCCCCATACGGATTAACAGGATCGTCCGTGCCATTAATTATCATCGCAGGGATGGCAACACCTGCCTCCTTACAATCTAAATTATTGTCGTCGGGAAGGTTGGCGATGATCGCAGCGATCGCCCTGAACTTCTGAGGAATGGTTAGCGCGAGCTTATAACACATGTGTCCACCACCAGAAGTCCCAATTGCAAATACTTGGCGATCGTTGATTTTATATTTGTTCCGGAAATAGTCAATCATTGCGATGAAGAATGCTTCCTCGTTTATATTTTCCTTGTTCGCAAGCGAGCTGGCCGCCTTACGGCACTCGTTCCAATATTTCTTGTAACCATTGGGGTACACCAGGAGCGTGTTTTCCGAGGAAGCTCTTTGCGCCATCTTCGTCGTCGACTTCAACATATCAATCCCATTTCCACCAGAACCATGCAGGACAAAAACCAGGCTGGCACCGGGCGCCAAGATTTCGGGCTTGATAAAATGGAATGATCTCTGATTGGCATCGATCCTTATGGAATCAGTAAGTATTTCCGCGTTGTTCTTGCCTGAAATGAGAATACAGGCAATCAGGATGGTCGTCAAATTCTTCATGGACTCAGCTCGATTTTAAACGACTAAGTTAAAATTTTAAGCCAGATGGGCGCTAATGCATTTACTTTCATCCAGTCAGCTGATTAAAATTTTGGATACGAGGATACCACGGCATGTTCCGACTCCTTAAACCGATTGAAAGCCCTTTATCAGGCTTTTTTGTAAAAATACCCCCTACAATTGCTGATTCTGCCATCGCTGTTTCTTGAAAGTTCCCTCCAATTTTGATGCATTCCGGTCCGGTCAGACCGATGAGTAAATAAAACACCCAGCTATGATAAAATTCTTTACACAAATTTTTGGACGACGGCATGTTCAGCCCGGGCAGCCCATCCCGGGGGTAGCCGTTGTTAAGAAAGGCACCTCACAAGAAACTGCTCCTTCCTTTCCCAACCAGGATTTTGCAAGAAAGGCGGTACGGTTTGAACGCAGGATAGAGCTGGGAATGGAAGGGCACCGATTATTTGATCTTATGCGGTGGGAAGTGCTGTCCGAGACGATCAAAGCGTATTTTCCCAATGAGGAAAGGACAATTCCAAATATAAACACAGGTGCTCTTGCGCAGCCGAAACATCTTGTGTTTCCTATTCCACTTGACGCTATTGATTTGAGTCGTGGCGTTTTGAAACAAAATCCTGAGTGGCAGTAAAAATGTCGAAAACGTATGGAGTATCTTAAAGCCTATTTAATCCTTGCATTTTGTTATCATTACCGAAGCATTTTCATTTTTTTTTCACAAAACCCAAGTCCATTTTATGAAATACGTACTCGTTATAGCGTTGTGCTTTGTAAGCAGCATCGCTTTTACACAACAGGAAAGCATTGGAATATTCAAGAACAACAAGGACATCGGTAAACCCGCCAATGCAGGAGGTGCTACATATGATGAAGCCACCCAGTCTTACACCTTAAAAGGTGCCGGTTACAACATTTGGTTCGAGAGAGACGAATTCAATTACTTGTACAACAAGATGACTGGCGATTTTGTCATCACGGCCAACTTTGAATTTATCGGAAAGGGTACCGATGCTCACCGGAAGATCGGGCTGATGATCAGGGAATCTGATGATGAAAAGGCAGCCAGCATTAACGCGACACTTCACGGCGACGGGCTGACAGTTCTTCAATGGCGTGAGCTAAGAGGTGCATTTATGCGCGACCCTGAAGACGAAATTTTTCCCCCAAAAAACAACTACACGATCCTCCAGCTTGAACGAATAGGCAAGAATATCATTATGCGTGCAGCCCACCCGGGAGAACCATTGCAGACGATCGGGTCGCATATGATGACGAGTTTTAAGGATTCCGTGTTGGTTGGATTGTTTATTTCTTCGCACAACGAAGACGTCGTTGAACAGGCGAGGGCATACAATGTCCGTATTGACAGGCCGGTCCCAGACACTTACAATCCAGGTAAGGAGGGTTGGCTTGGGTGCCGCCTTGAAACTATGAATGTGTTTGATGGAAAGCGCAAAGTCATTTATGAAAAAAATGGACGCTTTGAAGCTCCCAATTTTATGCCCGATGGAAAAAAACTGCTAATCAATATGGACGGCTCGCTTTATACCGTTCCCATTGAAGGCGGTGAGCCGCAGAAATTGAATACCGGTACCGCTAACAGGCTTAATAACGATCACGTCATTTCTTTCAATGGAAAACTGATTGCAATCAGTCACCACCGCGAGGGATTGCCAGGAGGAGGTTCATCGGTATATGTGTTACCCATTGAGGGAGGTGAACCCAAACTAATCACAGAAGAAACGCCATCGTATTTGCACGGGTGGGCGCCGAATAACAAAGAGGTAGTATACGTCGCCACACGGGCCGATAATCCAACGTATGATATATACAAAAAATCGATCGACGGAAAAGGTAAAGAAGTGATGCTTACCAATACTGGAAAAGGGGAACATGTTGACGGTTGCGAATATTCGCCTGATGGCAAATACATTTATTACAATGGCAGCCAATCAGGAACGATGCAGCTCTGGCGTATGAAGCCCGATGGTACTGGACATGAGCAATTGACGTTCGACCAATACAACAACTGGTTTCCACACATTTCGCCTGATGGAAAATGGATTGCATACATATCATTTCCATATGATATACCCGTGAACAGCCACCCTTCTTATAAAAGGGTAACCTTGAAGTTAATGCCAACGGCTGGAGGAGCTCCGAAAGTAATTGCTTATCTATATGGTGGCCAGGGAACGATCAATGTTCCCTCATGGTCGCCCGACAGTAAAAGCATTGCTTTCGTGAGCAATTCAGGCAAGTAAAATATCTAACCCCATGATTGAATTACAGGTCTATCATCACGTTAATTGGGTTTTGTGATGAGTAAGTAGCAATAGGCTTCGGCCTATTGCTTTTACTTTTCGCATTTTTTTGCCGGGATCCTCCTGCAGGAGCGTGGTTTGAACGGTAATAAAATTCTTTTTGCGGAAGAAAATCGTATGGTTTATATAGACTTAAGATGTATCAACTTCTGTTCGTCAATTCATGGTTTAAAGAGGTATTTTTATTCTTATTTTATAAGATACAATAATATACCGACCACATAACGTGCATATAATTGTAAATATGAAATCAGCAATTGTAGTAGCGTTAGTAATTTTCAAATCGATGTTAGCAGTTACTACGGCCACGTTACATGCGCAGCCGTATAATACTATAGGCAACATTAAGTTTGAGCAGCTTTTTTCTGACGGACAATCCTGCGTCAAGAGTTCCCACCCAAATATTTCCAACGCTATCTTCAACCAAAGAATTGACAAAATTTCCGCTCAGGCTGGTGCTATCGCCATAAACATATTCATAGATCTTAAACTCAACGCCATCATAACGATTCAACCCATTTCTAGTACCAAACCACATAAACCCTTTTTGATCGGTGGAATTTATTCGCACGATTCGGCTTAAACGCGCTGCACAGCTACTCAAACAACAAAAGCTTACGGTGGCCGAGGTAACGTACAGCGGTTGGCTTCAATGATTTGCAATACTTCAGAACTTGCTTTAGGAAATTATTCGGTGTGAGTCCATCTGAGTACATGTCCACAATCGACAGCGAAGTTGATCTGTAGCATAAGCGGCCACCTGCACTGCCTACCGTCCTCGATTGAAATTTTTTAAGTAGTCCTATCGTCTATAAATATTAATGTGATCGAGAATAATTTCTTCCGGAATTTTTATTGAGATATTGTGATCTCCCTTTGAGAGATTAACTTCGGCTTTATCCCATACCCAGTTTTCTGCGCTGCCACTTGACCATAAAATTATTTCCGAAGATGGAGCGTCGTTGATGATAACGGGCACCTTGGCTATCCTGTTATCAGAAATATACCTGAATTCCAATACGTAATCACCCGTGACAGGCGCCTGATACTTCCATGAGATTTTGTTATCTGCATTAGTAGGAGAGACATATCCGGATCCGGTAAATCCCTTAATGTCACTCATTTCTCTCAGATTTTCCAGCTCCGCCGATTCGGATTCAAGTATCTTTCCGCCTGGTGTCGGGTCCATATTTGGAAGGTTAACCTCGCCGTGCTGATCCACTATATCTTTAACAACATATTGATAAAGGTTCTTCCAATCCACGTGACCGACCCTATTGGTCCAAAGAGGATTTTTGTAACGCGCCAAAGCCGTCGATGCAAAATACCTCCAATACAATGCCGAGGTATTCAACTCACTGATTATGGATTCATGTCGAGCAGAACTCTCTTGGCTATTGTACAAGCCAAGGTTAGTTGCAGCGTTGATCTTATGGGCATAATATTTTCCCAAGTATGATATTGCTTTAATATCCTCAATGGTTTTGTAGAGTTCGTCGCTACCCGCAGTGGAAAGACTTTTAACAAGTCGAAGCGCATGGTCTGATAATGTGTTAATGGTGTTGGCAACCTCCAGGGGTGTCTTGCCCTGCAACGCCTTATTCTCCATCTTCATCTTAACATAGTCGGGAATGGAAATAAATCCTGTCGCCTTATATGGAGGCAGTGTAATAAAACGATTGATGTCATGAAAACCCGATGGTGTTTGAGCCGGTTCCGGTCGTGACTTACAAGCTTCGATGTACCATTGAAAATCAAGTGCGCCATAGTGAAATCCGGTAGTCAATGGGTAAATATTAGATGCGGATTGCCAGGCGTCAAAAAGTCGCTTGGCATCAGTCTGCGGAAACATTATTTGCAGGTGCGCGATAAGACGTTCATTGCTTATTTCTGGATTGTAGCCCAGCCGCCCCCACAACATCCATTGGTACCAGTGTTTGGCAATCTCGATTTGTCTTTTCCCGGCAGGATACTTGTCCAAAAATTCTCGACCCCAGACATACTGGTCCGATCCGTAATAGTATCCCTCCGTGACATCGGTAGGCATGTTCTTCATAAACTCCCGCACAAAATCCGGCGAACCCCAACGGAAGTAATAGACGTCGTCATTGCGAAGGGTCCATAGTGTCTTAAACCCCTTTGTTCCCTGAATCTGCTTTACAAATTCATGATGGTGTATTTGAGTGGTCGCGCTGTACACATGTGCCTGGGCATATTTGAAACTGAATACAAAATTGATATTCCTGTTTGCGATCAAAGGGGCAAACCTTTTTACTATATCTCTGGCTCCGGCCTCATGCTGCCGGTGGATAAGGGTGATCTTTCGACCGGTCTGAATTTTGGTTACATCTATTACTCCCTGCCCGTAGGTATCGAACGCCCAATCCTCTTTTGTCTGAAAATCAGAACCTGGCATATTCTCTCCTGTGGTTAGCCCAATGCCAGCCAATAGGGGGTACGTAATAAATAGCTGCCTCACACTTTTGCGGTAATAATCTATTGTAACCGGGTTGTTGATATCATCCGTGATGCCGTGTTTTCCTTTGGCTGCACCTGTGTAAATATTCCAAGTCACAATGAAGAAGCTGATGTTCCTGTCTTTGCCGTATTGCATTATTTCCTGCCAGAATTTTATTTTTTCGTCGATAGAAATTTTTTTCACCACCTCGTAATTGTTTACAATTTCAGGCGCATCAAAACCTGTTGCCCTCGTGGAATAGTATTCTTTGAACGTGGCTTTGGAGCGATGTACATCATTCAACGCCACATCCGGGTATTCCGGCACTTTGACAAGTGACGGGAACGGGTGAAGGCTCCAAAGCGAAACAAAGTTGAATCTGTAGCTGGCAAGGCTGTCAAGATATTCCTTCCAGAAATCCATGTTCCACATTTCAGGTATGTTGTTCTGGGCCGCATCGGATACATCGGTGTAGCTAGGGGTACGGACATCAAGAGGAATATTCATTTTTACTCCTCTTTTTTTCATATAAGGGTTCTGGACCTGATCTGTCACAGCGTCGAAGCCGTGAGATCTTATTATTTCCGCAAGCTCCAATCCTCCATACATCAATCCGCCAGCATCCTTTGCTGAGACAAAAATTAATATTGTTTCACTATTGTTCAGCTTCTGAATGCTGAATCCCTCGGGTCCCACGCCATGTACTAACGTCGGCACGGTATCAGCCACGGAGCGGATCCAGGAACTATCACCTGTTAGCGACAGCACAATTTTTACATCCGGTTTGTCTGCAGCCGTAATTTGTGATGCGCTGACCCTAAACCCCTCTTTCAACAAGCTTCTGTTAATTTTATCGGCCGCGAATTCGACTGGTGATGATTTTGGAAAAAATACATAGGCTGCACGTTGGGCAACAACCTGTGTACAGACGAACAGTAGGAGAAGGACAGGAATTCTTGTCATAATGGTCCGACGGTCGGTGACATAATGTACAACAATCCGTAACAGCGCAACACAAATTAAACATGTGTGGCGAATTTTGTTTATGAATTTTATGCGGGTTCAATACTTCTTTCTCAATCTGCACATTTGAGAGACCCGCGCAAATGATAACCTTAGCAAAGCCATCAACGCCGGCCTATGAAATTCCACCGATTACCGATTACCGCTTACCGCTTACCTGATTACCTGCTAACCATCTACCTCCGCGCGTCATTAAACGTACCCCAGCCACCAATGACCACGATGGCTTTTGTAATGATAGTACCATCTACAAACGGGATAGAGGGCAATGACGATGGAAATCCAGGCGACATAAACCCATACCAAAGTGTAACCGGCGCCGGGTGGTATTCCGCCAAAACCTTTTGAGAAATGAAAATCAAGGTCACTCCAAGTGAGTCCGTTGTCGATCAAATAAATACAAACTGACGTTATGTGGATCAGGAAAAAATGAAGAATGTAATAAAACAAAGGTACGCGCCCTATGATCCTCAATGGCTCCAGCGAGCCGATTCGTAGTCTCTCCATCCATGGAAGGAGAATGAGCACGGGTCCCAACGTAACCAATGTATATAGCAGACTCACGGGATACTTGGTAACGTTGATAAAGCTCATAAACGTAAATACTGGATTTTTCTGGGAACTCCACGACGTGGGATCTCCATACGCATTGGTAGCTCGCAACACGATGAATATTAAGAGAGCAATCACACCAGCGATGCGCAATATTTTTTTACGATTTTCTGAATCAAAATTTCGGTCATATATATACCCAATTCCATAACCCGCTAACATGATACCCAGCCAAGGTATCAAAGGATAGGCTGCAAGCACGACAGTTCCCGATGCCGTTGGAAAAAATCCTCCCTGTTGGAGGATTGCCCACCAGAAATGGCCGGGGTCATCTGGCTTAAGTCTTACTAAATCGAGTAGGTTGTGACCAAAAATAAGCACTAGCCCCAGAGCAAGAATAAATTTTTGAGGCAAGTACGTAAGGACGGACAACACCATCATTGAAGCTCCGATAACCCAAATAACCTGGAAGATTACGAAGTCATAATACAGGTTGAATACCAGTCCAAAGCGAACCACTGTAAATTCCAACACAACAAGCCACAAACCTCTGGTAAATAGAAACAATGACAATTCTTTTGGTGATTTTCGCTGGCGGCTGATATAGGCGGAAACTCCTGACAGAAAAACGAACGTAGGTGCACAAAAATGAGTAATGAATCTGGTAAAAAACAGGATGGGATTTGTCTTTGTCAAGTCCGTTGGATCAAACAATGCCACGTCGGCGTGGTAAAAATCACGGGTATGATCCAATGCCATTATAACCATGACGATACCACGCATGATATCAATAGACGCAACACGTGGCTTTGCAACCAACGTGGTGGAGGTTGTAGTTGTCGTAGTACTCAAAGTCATTATTTCTGGTTGTAAGGACGTAGCTTATACGGGGGACGTGTCTTGAAAGTTAAAATTTATTCTCTTTCAAATCGTCACAATTAAGGCGACAATTCGCTTGACCAAACGATTGCGACGTTATTTCCACCCGAACGTACGATTAGGGAGATCCCTGGAATCATCTTCTTTTGCGCGAGACAATGGCAAGGAACGATTGAACATAATCCCGCTCAGATCTGCCTCACATTGTATCATTGTATCTGATGAAAAAGTCTACAAGCCATCGCGATCGCAATTCAAGAGGCAGATATAAATGCGTTTTGGGTACCGAAAATGCCGTCCTGGAGCTAGTGGTATGATTTTTTGATCGAATCAGTAGAATGCAGGAATCTGAAAACATCGAATATGTCAGCCAGGGTACGAGTTGTGAGCTTTGTAAGTCTTTTTTTCATGGGTCTTGCTATGTATCCATATATCACCCATTTGTTGGCAATGCCTGGTAAATTGGGCATGAGTGAGCAAGAATACTTTATTGCACAACAGACTGATGTTACTTGGCCTTATTCAGGAATCCTTGTCTTTCCTGCGCTTGTATCGACAATCATTCTTTCAATCCTGGCAAGGGCAAACAGCCGGGTATTTCGATTTGCGTTGGGCTCAGTGTTTTGTATAGGTGTTTCGTTAGTAGTATTTTTTATGTTCGCATGGCCTGCAAGCCAGGTTACAAACGAATGGACGGTCGGGTCACCGTATTGGGAAATATTAAGAACTCAATGGGAGTATTCTCAAGCCTTCATCGCCTTCTTATACGCGTTTGCGGAAATTTTAATTGTATTTTCACTAATATCCTGGCAGGTTAAAGAAGAATTTCATCAGTCACGCCGTTTAAGAGAAAGTACACCTTTTTAGTCTCGTCATCCTTATATCACAGGATGGAATGGCTATCGAAACGATCTTATCCGTGTTGACACGCCGTTGATGTCTGTCTTCGATTATTTTTTAAGGCTAAGTTTTTGAGCACTCGCCTGTGCTTTCAGCGCTAGCTCCGTGGCTAAAAAACAATGGGCCTGGGTCATGGCCGTCTCTGTGCGGTTATTTATGTCGTTGATAAGCTGCTCACCGTAGGGGAGTGGATCTTTACTGCAATCAATATATCGGGTTTCTTTTTTATCGACCAGAAAGAGGTGATTCCCTCCAGCGTGTCCGGCAATGTCGACATTCTTACGCAACTCAATATACCCTTCGGTACCAAGAATGGTCAATCTTCCATCGCCCCAGGTATTAAGTCCATCCGGAGTAAACCAATCCACTCGTATATAGCCAGTGCCTCCGTTCCCCCGTACGATCACGTCACCAAAGTCTTCGAACTTTGCATACTGCGAATAATGTACATTACCAACCTGTGATGCAACGACATCGGCGGATGTTGATTCCGTAAAAAAAAGAAACTGATCGAATTGATGTGAACCTATATCACATATTATCCCACCATAATTCTTCGTATCAAAAAACCATTCTGGTCTCGATTTCAGATTTATACGGTGTGGTCCGAGACCAATGGTCTGAATGACCTTTCCGATGGCGCCGGCCTTAACCAGCTCGCCTGCCCTTACGGTCGCCCTATTCTCAAACCGCTCGCTGTACATGATAGAGTAAATGCGCTTGGTTTCGTTCTGAACTTTCCGGACTTCGGCAAGCTGTTCGAGTGTAACAATTCCCGGTTTGTCAACCATGAAATCCTTACCATGTTTCATGACTTGAATTCCCAGTGGAGCGCGATCAATTGGAATGGATGCGCTTACGATCAGCTGGATAGAACTGTCTTCAAGAATCTCTTTCTCACTGCGAGCTAGTTTTGCATCGGGATGGCGCTTGCTGAAGGCACTTACGAGCTCGGCTTCCTTAGCGTAGAAGGAGACCAGCTGTCCACCGTTCCTGATGACCGCCTCCGTTTGTCCATAAATATGACCATGATTAAGGCCGATCACGGAAAATCGAATTGGTGCCACACTTTTGGTGTTACTTTGAGCGTGCTTATTTGCGACTGGTCTTACCGTGCTCCCCAGCGATGCCGCGGAGAGTTCTGCGGATGAAATTAATCCGGCTGCCGTTGCCAGTGATTGCTTGAGAAAATTGCGCCTGCCTGCCATCGTTAGTTTTTTCATTACAATCTCATCACATTTTTTGAACTTTTCAACCTACGGCCATTTTTTGAGATTCCGGTCATGTTAAAATCTCAAATCTTCAAATTTCCAGAACCTTTCACTCTCACGTATGTTTTTGGTGGTTTTTGAAGGTTCGAATGGATGTCATTCAAGCTTTATAGATGCTGCTTATATGCGCTAATGGCAACTCATCTTGCCTCTATTACGAATTTTTTTGAGGTGTCTATTAACCTTACAATGCCTTCCATTTTCCTTATCATTTTGCGTTCTTCAGTATAAAAAAAATCAACAGCAGAGAAGCATTGCCTCGTCCATCACTACGAGAATGCGTTTCAAACTTGAATACTCCGAACCTCAACACCACAACTTAACTCCTATGAAAAATGTTATCGCGCTTCTATTGTGCATGTCATTCATGCACACAGTTTCAGCGAACGAAATGGATAGCGCAAAGCTATTCTTCGACAGCCTTGAAGCTTCTTTTAAGTATCAGCAGGGTCAGATCATCCTGGAAGACGGAATAGGGACCTTGAATGTTCCTAAGGGATTCCGGTACCTGGATGCCGCCCAGGCAGATTATGTAATCCATGATCTGTGGGGAAATCCGCATGGCCAAGGTACGCTCGGTATGATCGTTCCAGAAGATATTGGTATAACAGATGAACGTTCCTGGGCATTCATCATTACCTATGAGGAAATGGGTTACGTAAAGGACGATGATGCCGGGGACATTGATTATGATGAACTTCTTAAAGAGATCCAAAGCGATGCTGCCGCAGCAAATGAAGAGCGAGTAAAAGAAGGGTATGAATCGATCTCGATTATCGGATGGGCCGCAAAACCATATTATGACAGTGAAAAAAAGGTATTACACTGGGCAAAAGAAATAAAATTTGGAGAAACGGAGGGTACAACGCTGAATTATAATGTGAGAATCTTGGGAAGAAAGGGCGTGCTTGTATTGAATGCAGTCTCTTCGATGATGGAGTTGCCGGATGTCCAAAAAAATATTGAACCCGTTCTTGCATCGTTCAGCTACGCTGACGGTAACAAATATGCTGACTTTAATCCTGATATCGATGATGTCGCTGCATGGACGATCGGGGGACTTGTGGCGGGTAAGGTGCTTGCCAAGGCAGGTATTTTTGCGCTACTCCTCAAAAACATTAAGCTTATTGCACTCGCCATCGGCGGCGTAGCTACCGCTGCTTGGAGATGGTATAAAAAGAAGACTGAGACTCCTACGGTGAGAAACATTGAAAGCTGACAGCATACAGCTCACAGCATACAGCTGTCGGCTGTGTGCTGTAAGCTTTACGCTTTACGCTCTATCTCTTTCAGATTCTCCAACTTCTTGTTTCTTAGGAATCCGGCGATATCCTCGTAGTGTTCTTTGATGCGTTTATTGCCGAATTCAAATACTTTATTGGCAAGTCCATCGAGAAAGTCGCGGTCATGTGAAACTAAAATAAGCGTCCCATCAAATGCTTTGAGGGCATCTTTCAAGATATCTTTCGTTTTTATATCCAGGTGATTGGTAGGTTCATCCAGAATCAACAAGTTGACTGGCTGTAACAGAAGTTTGATCATGGCAAGGCGGGTTCTTTCTCCGCCGGATAGCATTTTTACTTTTTTGTCAATGGTATCCCCGCTGAACATAAATGCCCCTAGAATGTCCTTGATTTTCGTGCGAATATCTCCCTCCGCTACTTGGTCTATTGTTTGAAAGACAGTAAGATCTTCGTCCAGGAGTGATGCCTGATTTTGAGCAAAATATCCGATCATGGCATTATGGCCAACCTGAAGTTTGCCTTCAAAGTCAATTTCGCCCATGATAGCCTTAACGAGGGTTGATTTCCCCTCACCGTTTTTTCCGACAAATGCCACTTTCTCGCCCCGTGCGATAGTGAAAGCGGCTTCTCTGAATACAACGTGGTCGCCATACTTTTTTGTAAGCCCGTCAACGATCACCGGATAACTTCCCGACCTGGGGGCCGGAGGGAACTTGAGGTTCAACGCGGATGTGTCCACTTCGTCAACTTCTACAATTTCCATTTTCTCCAGCATTTTCACCCGCGACTGCACCTGAAGGGTTTTGGAATATGTTCCCTTGAAGCGTTCAATGAATTCCTGAATTTCCGCGATTTGTTTCGCCTGGTCGTCAAACTGTTTTTGTTGCTGTTCGCGTCTTTCCTTGCGCAGCTGGAGATAATGGGAATAGTTGGTTTTATAATCGTAAATACGACCCATCGTTATCTCAATCGTGCGATTTGTCAGGTTATCAACAAATGTTTTGTCGTGACTAATCACTATCACAGCTTTGGCGTTCTGAATGAGAAATTCCTCAAGCCATTGAATTGACTCAATGTCCATATGATTCGTGGGCTCGTCCAGCAGGATAAGATCGGGTTTTTGTAAAAGGATCTTGGCTAACTCTATGCGCATACGCCATCCTCCGCTGAATTCAGACGTGGGTCTTGCAAAATCAGACCGGAGAAATCCGAGGCCCATAAGTGTTTTTTCTACTTCCGCATCAAAATTTATTTCTTCGATTGAATAATATTTCTCACTTAACTCCGATACCTGTTCAATTATTTGAGAGTACTCTTCCGACTCGTAGTCCGTACGGGTTTCCAACTGGTGGTTGAGTTCCTCCATCTCTTGTTTCATCCCCAATATTTTTGAGAATGCCTTTGATGCCTCTTCGAATACAGTTACGTCGTCTTTTGTCAAGAGGTGCTGAGGTAAATAGGCAATAGTGGCGTCTTTCGGGGCACTTACTTTACCTCGTGTAGGCTTGTTGACTCCCGCCAGAATCTTAAGCAGAGTGGATTTCCCCGCGCCGTTCTTACCCATAAGGGCAATTCTGTCGTTTTCGTTTATGTTAAAAGTGATGTTGCTAAACAGCGCCGACCCGTTAAACTCGACACTCACCGCGTCCACTGAAATCATGATTTCTAAAATAAGGCGGCAAATATAAATGTTCTGAGCAGAAATTTAAATGTTAATTCGTTTGAAGCTGGTTAATTGGACAGGGGACAGAGGTGTTTTTTTCACAACCAAGATATCTTATTCGTTTTTCCTAATTTTAAATACGACGCGGGTCAATTTTGAAAGGTAGTCTGTCATCCTAGTTGTTGCCAATGAAACCGGAGGAATTGTTTATAAAAAAACTGCTGGACGACATTTCATCGGCCGAGGTGAAGATACTATCGAAAGGTGAGTATATTATTAGAGAAGGACAGGTTGAGCAGGCTCTGTATTTTATCACAGCCGGAGCTGTAAGAGTATTCCATGTTACTGAATTTGAAGAGCAAACCATCCGTTTTGGTTATGAGGGCTCCATCATAACTTCACTGTCATCTTTTGTTACAGGCAAGCCCTCCGAATTATTCATCGAAGCACTCAGAAAAACTGAGCTGCGGATCATCCCCAAGCAGCACCTCTATGAGATTGCGAATGCGAGTGCCGAGAACTTGGGCCAGTATATCAAGTTGCTTGAGAGTCTGGTTGTCCAGCAAATGGAACGGGAAATCGACCTTCTGACAGAGTCACCAACAAAACGATTGCAACGCGTTCTGACAAGAAGTCCAAACTTATTCCAGGAAATCCCACTCAAATACATCGCGTCGTACTTGCGAATGACTCCTGAAACGTTGAGCAGAATCCGAAATTCTTGACTTTAATCAAGTATGAATTCTAAATTTGGTTGAAGCTTTGCAAAAAAAGCATATGGAGATAACGAACAGGGGCCTGATCGATGACCTATTGAAACGGACAGCGGCGTCGACTGAAAAAGTTAAGAATTTTGAGCGGTTGACGATTGACGAACTTCGCTATAAAAAAGGGGATGAATGGAATATACTGCAATGTCTGGAACATTTGAATCTTTACGGGGACTTTTACCTCGTTGAAATTGAAAAACAAATTATGTCGCACCAACATTTGCCAGGCTCCAGGATTTTCAGGAGCGGACTGATAGGAAACTACTTTGCAAATTTAATGGAGGTGAAGGACGGGAAAGTAAAAAAAATGAAAGCACCAAAGGATAAGAATCCAAAAAATTCTAACCTTACGGTTACAACGATCAGCCGGTTTCTGAGACAGCAGGAGCAGCTTGTTTTTTTATTGGACAAATGCCTCGATATTGACCTGACGAAAGTAAAAACATCGCTTTCGTTGACAAGGTTAATAAAACTGAGACTCGGCGATACGTTGCGTTTTTATACATACCACATTGAACGACACATTTGGCAGGCAGAGCGCATCTGGAAAGAACAAAAATTAAATGCGCCCGCTTCTCATTATCATAATTAAACTTATAGAGTCGAACCATGAGAGACTTACGGGTCTGCGAGAAGGGTCACAAGTACTACAAAAGTAGTGACTGCCCGGTATGCCCGATATGTGAGGGCTTGAGGAAACCTGATTCGGACTTTCTTGCTGCCGTTAGTGCCCCAGCGCGCCGGGCGCTTGAGAATGCGGGTATTGACACCGTTGCGAAACTGAGTGACTACCGCGAAGAACAGCTTTTGAAGTTGCACGGGATGGGACCAAGTTCTATTCCCAAATTGCGCAAGGTCCTAAAAGGCCAGGGACTAGCTTTTAAAAAGGAAGGTTCATCATCGAGTCGTGGTAGGGCCCGCAATCTGTAATAGACCGAAGACCGTGTCCGACTACTGGCGGGTAAAAATTAGATTGCTATGTAAACCACTGGCAGGCGGCCGACAGAGAGCTCCTTAATAGTTCCTATTGCGAACTGAGTTCTAAATTTGTTCTTGCAGAATTAACGCCGGCGCTCGGGCTGGGTATATTTTTTAACGGTGGTTTCTCCTTATGACCAGACAGAAATTTGTGGGCATCTATGAACCCTTCGGCAGTAATTTAAGTTGTGCAGCTGTAAGTGACACTAAAATGGTGTACATTTACAAAACTTGCTCAAGGGGTGCCTAGTGGATTGCATTTTAAGCGCAATCCCTGAAAAACAGGCTGAGATTATACCCGATGGAAGACAGGTATTTAAGTCTTCCATATACCTGATCTGGATAATACCAGCGTAGGGAGAGTCTATCTAAAGCGCATCCTCATGCACGTCGAGAGCTGGTAACAACGATTGACTATGCACAATTTCAGTGAATGGCTTGAAATTTTTAGGCAGGAGCTTTTGCACATTGACGGCATCCAGGTTGCAGTCTTGGTGCTTGGCGTTTCTGAGGTTTTGCTGGCACGGGCAAATAGTATTTATTTGTATCCAACTGGTATAGCTGCAACGGTACTCGCGATATACAGTTTGTTCAACGTCGGCCTTTATGCAGAATGTCTGTTGTATGGTTATTATTTGGTGATGAGTGTATACGGGTGGTGGTATTGGTCAAGAAAGAAAGACCAGAAGCCTGTAAGGGTATCTTTTTCGTCACGCACGGAGTGGATCATTACTTTGAGCATCGTGTTTGGCGGATTTCTAATTCTGTTCTTATTTCTCTCTTCCCTGACTGATTCAGAGGTACCAGCATGGGATGCATGGGTAAGTGCGACGGGTTGGGCAGGGATGTGGCTCCTTGCCAGAAGAAAGATTGAGAACTGGTTGCTACTAAACATATCGAATGCATTTGCTATTCCACTATTGTTTTTCAAGGCGTTGCCGTTGCTTGCACTATTGACTATCTTCTTATTCGTAGTGGCGTGTATAGGGTATTTTGACTGGTTGAAGATTGCCAGAAAGAATTTATTGAACGACAATCCAGTTACGGTTTGAAAGTAATCGTCGACCATCCTCGTGAATTTATATCGGCTTCCCTGGCCAGCGAAATACGAGACGCTGGTTATGAAGCAGAGCAGCTAAGGAAGCTACATGATAAGCAACTTGCTATCATAAAATCACAGAACTGGTTTAACCTCTATGTGCCTAAATCATTTGGAGGGCTCGGGCTACCCATCACGGAGATTCTGAGGATAGAGGAGGGCCTAAGTTGGACAGATGGCAGTAGCGCTTGGGTTGTGACACTCTGCAGTGGCGCTGCATGGTTCGTCGGATTTCTTGATCCCGGTCTGGCTCACGAACTATTTGCATCCGACGAGATTTGTTTTGCAGGCAGTGGGTCCGTGACTGGCATTAGTAACCAGACGGATGCGGGATATGAAATCAATGGCTATTGGCGATTTGCAACGGGTGCGACGTTGGCTTCTTTTTTTACGGTCAACTGCTTTGTAAAAGAAAATGGAACGCAATTATATAACAACGACGGTAGTCGTTTGGTAAAATCATTCGTCTTGAAGAGGGACGAGGTTAAGATTCATTCTACCTGGAGCTCTATGGGAATGATCGCGACCGCCAGCCATTCATTTGAGGTAACAAATATGACAATCCCATCGAATAGGGCTTTCATCATAGATCCATCAAAGGCATGGATAGGTGATCCTGTTTTTCAGTTTCCCTTCTTACAACTTGCTGAAACTACCTTGGCGGTGAACCTGTCTGGCATGACTTGCAGGTTTGTTGATCTCTGTGAGGAAATCGTTCCAAAGAAGGAACACAAAATGATCATAAAAAAAATTCTTGATTCTCGCACATCTCTGGATCTGTCACGGTACCAGTTTTACGGGCAGGCGGACTTGGTCTGGCATACACTAGCGTCTCGCTCAGCTATCTCAAACTATATGCTGGAACAGCTAAGTCTTGCTAGCCACAACCTGGCAAATAGCTGCAGGCAGATTATCAACGAGCTTTATCCTTTCTGTGGATTGGAGGCTGCTGATACCAGAAACGAGATTAATCGCGTCTGGCGAAATTTTCATACCGCAGGTCAGCACAGTCTTTTTCGCTTCGGGCGCCTGCAGACCCATTGATATTAATCTCCATTATGCCACTGCCAACTTCTTGTTGTACTTATTTCTGTAGTCGATAGGGGATAGGCCCGTAATTTTTTTGAATACTGTTCGAAATGCCTTCGTATCTGTGTAGCCGACATCATACATTACCTCGTTAACATTTTTTCTGCTGGTTTCGAGACACTTCTTAGCTGCCTCAATTTTTACGCGCTGCATATATTCCACAGGGGTATTGTTAGTAGCCTTTTTAAAACGGCGCTCAAAATTTCTCTTTCCAATAGCGAATTTCAAGGCCAGTTCCTCAACAGAAATCCGATCCGAAATATTATTCTCGATAAATTCCTGCGCCTTTTTTACGGGCTCATCTTCATGTGTCTTTTGGCCATTGAACATTATGAATGCCGACTGGTTCTTCCGATCAATCTCCACAGCAAATACCTTCGATGCAACAATTGCAATCTCACGATCGGTGTATTTTTCGAGAAGGTACAGAAGCAAATTCCAGTATGAGTTCGCCCCTCCGCTTGAGTAAAGGCCTTGTTCTTCGGTAATAATTCTGTCGTCCACCAGATTGACTTCCGGAAACATGCTCCTGAAAAGATTCGCCGATCTCCAATGCGTCGAGCACTTCTTACCATTCAATAACCCCGTGGATGCTAGTAGAAATGCACCTATACACAAGCTCGCCAATTCTGCACCCTGGCGATACTGCTTTATTAACCAGGGCACAAAATCCTTGTTTAGCTCCAGCGCAGACGGGATGTCGCCAATCACCGCGGGAACGAAAATGAGATCCGTCTTTTTTACCTCTGATATTAAATGGTCGGTGTGGACCGTAAAAGACCCTTTATGCAACTTTACTTCTTTCGACAATCCGACCAGCTTAACTTGAAACAATGGGGGCTTTCCTGCAGCTTCCAAAAATTCATTTGCAGCCGTAAACATATAACGAGGATCGTCGATACTTGCCAGAACAGCCTCATTTGGGACTAAAATACTTATGTGTTTCATACATCACGACATTTTTTAACGGCCTTGATTTACAAATTTAGAAGATAAGGTCAATTGTCGCAATCGACCCTACACAATGTCGGATTTGCACGCCACCAAACCAAAACGATTCCCATAATTTTGAAAACCATAAGGTTGCACGCACGGCAAGGAACGTATTTCAGGAAATTGCGGAGCTGCTGCAATCCGGGAAATTTGACTTCTTATTTATAAGTCATTGAATGTTAATAGGGTCGCTGTTAAGTATCGATGCTATAGGACAATAAAACATGAATTGGGAAATATCGAAGAACAAGTGCATTACCGCTCACATGGGACGAAGAAAATTTCCACACTGGATACGATGTTTGAGGGCTCGACGATTGGCCGAAAGTGACCTAAAATGAAACGAACTTGCTCATGGCCGTTTGAAGAAAGCTGAACTGTAATCACGATTGGCCTATACGTAGGAATTTTGAAACAGGTCCGGATATTGTGGCAGCCCCTCACTTCTTAGACAGGATGCATAGGCACAATGAGCCCCAATGGACAGCGTCGCCTTAATCCATTATTGCCGGATAGAGTGGGGGAAGTGGTGATAAGGGAAAACAAGTAACAGTAAAAATAAAACTGCGTTATAATGAATGAATTATGGTGTGCTGGAAAATTGACCGTATCGTTACTTGTAGGTACAACGGTTTGCTTATCGGTTGAGTTTAGGAAGCACGTCTTGAAAATGAAAATGTGTGAATGGGACTTTAAAACGCTTTGGATACTGTGAAATTTCCTCGCGGCAAGAAACCACTCACGGTTCACATTGTTATGAATGGTGTTGGCGCTTCAGAATTATAAAGGCCTGGCGATGAACAGCAAGAAAATACAATTACAACCATCATTTTAAATTGTGTGTCACAGTATTTGAGATTTGATAGACTAAATTTGTAGTACAATGATAGAAGTTTTTAAAACCGATGTTGACAATAGAGATCTTGCAAGGTTACTTGTCAATAAGATCCATGAGTATTTTGATCATTGTCACGCTAACTTTGACCTTGATGATTGCGATAGGATTCTCCGTGTAAAAGGCATTCAGAGTGAGACGGAGGTCTATGAGATTATAGGGCTTGTGAAGAACTTTGGATTTCAAGCCCATATCTTACCCGACGATGATTCATTTTTCGATGGGAATTTGATTGCTCATGACACCGAATTGAATAACAGCTGATAACGTTGCAGCTTTGAATAGACGGACTCAAATCAAGCTGAAACAACTGGCGATACTTACTTTGGCCTGGCTGATAGTTGGCTTTATGATGGCCGTCTATGATCATTTGGTTCTCCACACTGGTTATTCGCGAGGGCCGACTGCGGAATATTCTCTGGCCTTTTCGTTAGCAACGAATATGGGGTCTGCATTCATGGGCTCGATGCTCGGTGGGACCTTTCTTATTTTTTTTGTCAATGTAAAATATCAAGATAAATCATATGGCTACACGCTGATAGCGGTAAGTGTTTCCTTTGTCGTTGTCATCCTCCTTATCATTGCTGCCCTGGGAATAATTACTGTTCCTATTCGCACAGGTAAACCTATTTCAGACCCTGCTTCTATAAGTGCCCTTAAAACCTTTTTGATGGACACTTCTCGAGCCAAAAATGTCTTAAGCTGGTCCATAGTGGTGGCGCTGACGCAATTGCTTTTACAGATCAACAGCAAATTCGGACAAGGTGCTTTGGGGAATATAATCCGTGGCAAATACAACACGCCCAAAGAGGAAAAAAGAATCTTTATGTTCCTTGACCTCAATTCTTCAACTTCCATTGCGGAACAACTTGGAGATGAGAAATACCACGAGCTCTTGAAGGATTTCTTTTCTGATATCACCAATCCAATCCTTGATAACAACGGAGAGATATACCAATATGTTGGCGATGAAGTAATCGTGGCATGGAAATATGAAGATGGTATCAAGAACAGCCAATGTGTGAAATGCTTCTTTGATATTAAGGTGTATTTAGAAAAGATCAAGAAGAAGTATATAGAACGCTATGGGCTTGTTCCTTCATTTAAAGCTGGGCTCCACTATGGTAAAGTTGTGGCCGGAGAAGTAGGGCTGATCAAACGGGACATTACCTATTCCGGCGACGTCTTGAATACCACGTCCAGGATTTTAACAATGTGCAAGGAATTTAATGCTGAGATCTTGACATCTGCAGACCTGCTCGCTGTATTGGGACTCCCTAACAATTATGCAGCCCGGCAGTTGGGTTCAATCAAGCTGAGAGGAAAAGAGAAGGAAGTTCTGCTCAGTACACTAAGCGTATAACCCGGGAGTCGGCGGCACCAAACCTATACGGAAAATAAGGGCAAAGTTTTATACATTGCTGTTGCATCATGAGTTCCCTCCGGCAATTTGTTTCAAAGTTGACGCATGCGTGCGCGCTTGCAAATGTCCACCGTGTGAGTGAATTGGCTAAGATATGCAGTATTGCACCGGCGTTCGAGGTAAAGGTATTTCCCAGTGACCCTAGCGTTCATGTGGCGCTGCATGTGGTCGGGAGCCGATCATCAGAGGTTTGCGCCCTTATAGAGTACCCGGTATTGCATGTGGCGCATAGAATGCACTTTCAAAAGGAACCTCTGCTCACCTCCAATGCAGTATTGAAACTCCCAGCCAAACGAGGTTTTAGCATCGAGCTCGACGAAAGCAAAATAGAGAAACAGAGATAATATAAGTTAACTTTTGAAGTCTGGTCAGTTGGATAGGCATGCTTTAAGTGTCAAAGAAAGTATACGTAATGCGCACAAAATCTAGGGGTAAACAGCTCAGGGTCCGATGCTGGATCGACATCGACGGCGAGCGATTCTTCGGTCCCGGTCGGGCTGAACTTTTACAGCTCATACAACAAACAGGTTCGATTTCCAAGGCTGCACAATCGATGGGAATGTCATATAAGAAAGCATGGGCAATGATTGAAGGTCTCAATACACAGGCACAAAAGCCCTACGTGATTGCACATAAAGGAGGACAAAGAGGAGGAGGAACTGAGTTGACGGAGCGCGGCTTAGCTATGCTGAAGGCATATCAAAAGCTAAACGATAAGTTGCATACTATTGTCGATAAAAACATGCGTATTCTCAAGCTGATATAGGCTTGGGGAACATAAACAAGACAAGTATCATGGCCTGTGCCCCTCTCACCCACGGTTTGGTTTCTTCAAACAAAGGATATAGCCGAACTTACATATCGCAATGTCATCAACTGTTAAACATTTTTTTCTTTCCTGAAATAAGGCGGAAATTACGCACCTTTGCTTCCATTATTGAATTGTAGAATTGCAGGTGCCTTAAATTATTTTTCATGATTGATGCCCATCCCATTTTTCTGACATTTAAACTTGCCACCGTCACGACTATCATTTTATTTTTTGTGAGTGTACCGCTCGCTTATTGGCTGACGTTTAGCCGTCATAAAATAAAATACGTTGCTGAGGCCCTAGTAAGCCTGCCGCTGATCTTACCACCATCGGTGTTGGGATTTTATCTGCTCTTGGCCTTCAGTCCGCAGAACGTATTTGGAAGTTTTCTCGAGCGTTATTTCAACCTTCGCCTTGTATTTACATTTGAAGGACTCGTCATTGCCTCGATACTGTACAGTCTTCCATTCATGGTTCAGCCGATTTATAATGGGTTGAAAATGGTTCCTCAATCCATTATCGAAGCTTCATATACATTAGGAAAGGGCAGGCTAACAACGCTTGTCAGAGTGCTGCTTCCCAACGTCCGTGCTTCAGTGATAACCGGGATTGTTCTTGCCTTTGCACATACCGTTGGCGAATTTGGTGTAGTCCTGATGGTGGGGGGGAATATTCCGCGCGAAACGCGTGTGGTTTCCATTGCATTATATGATGAAGTGGAAGCCATGAATTATAGCCAAGCGAATATGTACGCCATTACATTGCTCATTTTTGCGCTGCTTACACTTTCCATAGTATACTTTGTCAATTCACCATCGCGCGTAAACAGAGTAGTATGATTGAGGTTAGCGTCAAAAAAAGGTTGTTTTCCGCGAAGGGCGAAATGCAGCTGAACGTAGCGTTCAAAGTTGAACCTGGTGAATTGGTAACACTCTATGGTCCTTCGGGCGCCGGAAAAACCACTATACTCCGAATGCTTTGTGGACTGGCGGTGCCAGATGAGGGCACAATTTCCGTCGCTGGCGAGACATGGTTCGACTCGTCACAGAGAATAGATCTCAAGCCTCAGGTCCGCAATGTTGGCATTGTCTTCCAGGATTATGCCCTCTTTCCAAATATGACAGTTAAGGAAAACCTCGAGTACGCCATTAGAAGAAATCAATCCCATTCTGTAATTGACGAACTCCTTGAACTCATGGAACTCTCGAGTTTGTCTGATAAGAAACCGGACGTGCTGTCCGGCGGCCAGCAACAGCGGGTAGCCCTCGCGAGATCTATCGTACGTCAACCCAAAATTTTGCTACTCGACGAGCCCATGTCGGCGTTGGATACAACCCTAAGGTTCAAAATTCAGGAATATATCCTGAAGGTCCATCAACAATACCAACTGACAACGATATTGGTCAGTCACGATATCCTCGAGGTTATAACGCTTTCGAAGCGGGTATTCTTAATTGAGCACGGTGAAATAGTAAATGAAGGTCCACCATCTACTTTGCTCCCCATGCAGGCGCTCAGAAGTATGATGGACGCACTACCCACCTCAAACCGTTAGCTATTGTTGCATCCGAACTTAGCGTATGATCCGTACTGCACCTCTGATATCGGTAAGGTCGGCCAGTCGTATGACGTAATAGTAATCACCTGCCTGAAGGGGCTGACCATCCAATTTTCCATCCCAGGTATTGTTATAGGAAACTGTTTCGAATATTTTCTGACCTGCTCGGTTGAATATAGTCAATAATGAATTCTCGTACGTCTCTGTATCTTGCCATTCCCACAGGTCGCCATTGCCATCATCGTTAGGTGAAAAGAATCTGGGTATAGCTGTCGCAGTTGTTTCGGCCGGGGAAACAACGGTTACCCTAATCTCGTCGGCACTCGTGAGCCCATTATCGTCCGTAACTGAAAGCTCAAATACGTAAGTACCTTCAATCAGATCCGTAAGGCTGAGTTGTTCGCTGTTTGGACTGGACATCGACACCGTAGTCGGTCCTTCGACTTGAATCCAGTTGTATTCAACAGGTGAGGCTGCAACAATTGATGGAGTCAATGTCAGCGAATTATCCGGAAGTGTCAAGACCTGATCTTCACCAGCGTCAACTGTAGGACTCACAGGATTAACTACAGATATGTTTACTATGGCAGAAGTACTGGTAGCACCAAGGTTGTCCGTTGCTTTGGCTGTCAGGGCATGGTCCCCTGCAGGTGCATCTGACCAGATAAAGCCATATGGACTTGTCAAGTCTTCACCCAGCTTGGTGGTACCGCTAAAGAATTCGACCTTTGCTACCGCTCCATTGGCATCTGACGCTGATGCTGTAATTGAAATTGCGTTCCCGCTCATAATTTGAGCGCCAGTTAAAGGGGCAGTAATTAATACAACTGGAGGGCTATTGGTACCAACATTGATCAAAACAGCGGCAGAGATTGTAGTATTGTTGTCATTATCAGTGGCCTTTGCAGTAAGGCTATGGTCACCGGCCGCCGCGTTCCCCCAGATAAAACTATAGGGGCTTGTTAAATCCTCGCTCAACTTTGTTGTCCCACTAAAGAATTCAACCTTGGTTATAGTACCATCATCATCCGTGGCTAGCGCAGTGAGTGTGATGGGCTCACCGATTGTGAACTTGGCGCTGTTACCCGGACGTGACATTGATACCTTAGGCTTCTTAGCTACATTAATGACCGTGATGTCTATCGCAGTTGATGTCGCAACACTATTTTGATTGTCGGTGGCCTTCGCTGTTATGGAATAGCCTCCCGCTGTTGCAGTATTCCAAACGAAACTGTAAGGACTTGTTAGGTCTTCACCAAGCTTCGTCGTTCCGCTAAAGAACTCCACCTTGGTCACAGAGCCATCAGCATCGGCAGCCGTTGCAGAAATCGTAATGGGTACGCCGGTGTCAAATGTTGCAGCGTTGGCAGGCGCAGTTATCGCCACAGTAGGAGTGGTATTCGTGTTAACAGTTATTGATATAGCCGCGGAAGTTCCTACGGCGTTTTGGTTATCGGTTACTTTTACGGTAAGTGAATGAGTTCCGGTAGCTGCGCCATTCCATACAAAGCTATAAGGACTGGTAGCATCTTCTCCCAGTTTTGTGGTACCACTGAAGAATTCTACCTTAGCTACCGATCCATTGGCATCCGAAGCACTTGCAGTGATAGTAATGGGTGAACCTTGCGCGAACGTTGCATTGTTGGCTGGAGCAGTGATCGCGCCAGTGGGAGGTGTATTTGCAGCTTGGTTACCAAAGGGAACTGGCGTATATCCCGGAACCCAGGCTGGACCACCGAATTCATAAGCTCCTATATCAGGTGCACCTACGCTGCCGTCTGTGTATCCTGGTATTACTACACCGGCGTTGATCGCCGGAGAACCGGCTCTCAATTGGTATACTAAACCACCTTGCCCGGTACCAACAAACTGCGGATTTACTTGTGGGAATAATGCGTATGCGACATTTCCCGAAGATCCTGTTGCAAAAATGAGTTGACTCCTGTAAATATTGTTTCTTTGAACATCCAGTGGAGTCGCTCTGTAAGTCACGTAAGATCTTGGGTAAGGGCCTCCGACGTTTGCAAAGGTGTTGTTATATATATTCAACTCTGCGCCTGAATGACGGGTCTCATTATTTGTTTCGTGATACAAATCAGCAGCCCCGCAATTCCATGTTACATTATGATGGATATTTCCAGGGCCCGTGGACTGGTCAAAGTAAATACCAACGTTGATACCCACCTCAGGTCCATCGGGAGCACCGCTGTCATGTATCCAGTTATGATGATAGTTCAATCCAGTCAAAACGCATTGACCCCAAACATACGTAGCTCCGACGTCCTGACTAATGAGACCATATTGCGAGAAATCGTTATAGCTTACCTCAACGTTTAAATGTTGTCCGTTCCAGTTGTAACCAAAGTCAAAGCACGATCTTCCGGTTCGATATATGGTATTTTTGGTTATAACCTGTCCTCCGTCCCGATCCCACAAACTTATTGGATTAGCCCAATAACCAACGTAACCGATATCGTGCATTAAGTTGTTTTCAGCCCTGCAATTTGGACCTAACCATACTCCCGACGAGCCGGAGGAATGCAACTCACTGTTCTTGATTACGCTGTTCGCGCCCAACAATTTGATACCAAACATCTTTGACATACCGACACCCTGCCACTCCCAAACGTCATGCCTTACATGGTGATTCATGTATGATGCGCGAATATTATCAATAATAGTGTTAACACTTGCGCCATTACCAACCGCCGGGTCACAACCTTTGAATGTCAATCCGGCAATTGTGATATTAGACTTACCACGAATATCAAAAGCCCAGTTTCTCGCCTTATATTCGATTGTTCCGGAAGGCATGCCTCCGCCGGGCTGCCAGAAGTAGAGCGTGCCATTTTCGTAATGCCATTCTTTAGCTTGTGTGAGCAAGGCAAGTTTGCCCGTGAGATAATAACGTTTACGGCTCCACTTTCCCGTCATAGTATTATCCCAAATGTTGGCGTGGTTAAGCTGGTTTCCCGAATGAGATGTAATGGTCTTAGTTTCCGTCATAAACCAACCGTTTGAAACTATTGTAGCACCTACTAATCCTGGAGCGGGAAGCGGCAATCCATTATCCTGCAGATATCCAGGTTCCCAAACAAGTATATCCGACCGTTGTCTGAGTTTGCTTCTATCAAATAGGTCAGCGAATGTATTAACCTTAGGCCACCTGGCTTCAAACATCATTTCGCCGTCTTTGAAAATCTGGTTGGCGTAAATAATCGTATTGCTATTCTCTAGCCCTGCCGGCCTGGTCGTTGAAGTGTTAAACCCGTTAACAGGCAGGGTAATCGTTTTCTTATAAATATTTCCATTATGTACCGTCCATCCGTTGTTATCTATCACGTTGAGTCCGCTGATGAGTACGGTGGCACTTTGGTCCGGTTGAAAAGTTATGGGATTTCCCGCACTTCCTGAATTTGCTACAACTATGGTTTCGCGATATATACCAGAACGGATTTTAACGACGTCACCCGCTACTGCTACACTTGCTGCTTTTTGTATTGTTGCAAACGGTTGTGCGGCAGTACCCGGATTGTTATCAGAGGCTCCCGGTCCACCCACGAAATAATCTCTTGCAAGTAATTCACAAACGCTGACTACAAACAATATTACCAGTAGTATCCTATTCATCTCTCTTAAGTTTAATAAAATTTTTAGTGAAATTCATTAACACTTATAAAGTGTTGAATGGGAAGTAGAACATGCGATATTAACTTAATATTTTTCGGGTCTGTTAACACCAGATCTTTCTCGCTGTTTCAGTAACAGGAATCAAAAAAATATATGTGCTAACGAATTCCAATTTCGCTTGTACGGGGCTACATAAAAAATACGCATCGATAAGATGCCCTATACTAGGGTCAACGGCATATAATTGGGACCAAAATAATTAGCGCCAGGCCATTTGATGTATGTGAAATCACCTATCTCACCTTTTTGTATTTTGTGTCATTTTTTATTGCTTCGATCACATTAAGACTGCAGAATTTTTCTTAAATGCAAGTGGCAAATCAGTCGTAATGGCCGCCTATCCGCTAAGTGCGAGAAGCAAATCGGTCAATCGATAGCGGCTAAGCATAAATTATTGTGTGTGCTAATTTTTTCAGCACATCTTTTCGCATATTGCGCATATGTAACAGCATGGCGGCGAGTTCGTTTAGTTTTTTTACCTTCGAGCGTTCAAAACTTGGCATAATAATTATTAAAACATAACGTCCACTATAATATAATAAAACCAGAACCAGAGATGATACAAGTAATTCGTAATTCTTCAAGATTGATAATGCTGGCCCTGTTTGTCACGCTTATGGCAGTAGGGGCTGGTTGTAAAAGTAAAAAGAAGGCCGCTGAGGCTGCGGCTGCAGCAGAGAAAGCCAGGATGGAACAGGAAGCTGCTGCCTTAAAGAAGCAACAGGAGGAAGAAGCGAGGCGCAAGAGGGAGGCTGAAGAGGAGGCTGCCAAGCGAGCGGCAGCAGAAGCGAACACGAAAAATCCTAAGGCTAAACTGGAGGAATACTTCGGTGCAATTTCAGGCTCAGGTAATGCGGCCTCGGCTAATAGCAGCATCAATGAGGCGTTGACCCTCTTTGCGTCTCCCGATACGCCTGTCCTTATCGTTATCCATGAAGCGGGTGGTCAGAAAGACTACGACAAGCCAACAACAATCAAAAATTATCTCAATTATTTAAAGGATCAGAAGAAGCCCGCCGACAAAATTGGAAATCTTCAGTTTGATCCATCGGGTAAAATAACCGAAGTGGAACTGGTAAAACAGCAATAATTATATTCAAACAAACAATGAACATGCTTAATTATAAATCTATTTCCTCTCTGTTGATTGTTCTGGCCATCGCATCCTTTGCATCAGCGCAGAACGCTGACATAAGCCCGGCAAGAAAACAAGCAATCGATTCCCTGGCCCTGGAAAAAGTCAGGGACCTAAGCAAATACATTAGCATTATCGGAAATAAAAAGACTCCGTTCTCAGAAGCAACCCGGGTGATGGACCGGGCCGAAGAGCTATTTGCGCCTGACAGCGAGATGGGTGTTTCTTCGTTGAACAGGAAGGAGATCAATTATTACAAGGTCCGGAAATATTTTGAGAGACTCATGGCGTTGAACTATGATCGCGTTACTATTTCGTGGTATGACATCCACTATATAAGTGATCTCGAGAGACAACCCGACGGCCGGTATGTTGGAGTCGTAACAATTTATCAGCGATTCGAAGGCGAATCCGATGACGGCTTAAAGTATAAGGATACTACCAAAAAGGACATTACCATTTACGTTGAAAGAAAGAAGACTCAAATTCAAGGAAGGACGATCGAGTTTTGGGATGTGTTGCTGGGTGATATCAGGGTGAGTGAAACTAGTGCATGAAGTTAAGTTTTGTCTTTATCACAACATTGTTTTTGTCCCATGGTCTGCAAGCCCAGCTTGTGGACGATATGGACGACGAGAGCAGACTCTACGCGGAAAATAAGCAGGTCAATCAGTTTTTCCGGCGATTCAATGGAGAGGAAGATGAAAAAGGTGAACGTTATTATCCAAAGGACAAACAATATAGAAGTGAAAGATTAAGGCGCAAGTATATTGGGATTTTGTTCGATGCAAGCAACAGCGGTATTGCGCAGGACTTGAAGGTACAATTCGCGAAGGATGTCCTTAATAAGGACAAACCAGTTATCCTAAATTTTCATGGGGGCAATTGGTTTTCAGAGGTTCATACCACGTTTGTGATGAATGGAAAGGATGTGCCCGTCACCCTGTTTATGGAGCTGGAAAAACACCATCAGGGTACCCGTTGGGTGATTGGAAAAGTCTACGCCGATATATTCAAAGCTTCATTTGACAGGGATACTGTTAAGGTTGGAAAATTTCTGCACCCCTTAAGTCATGAACTGGACTTCATGAACCTTAGAAAGGCCTTTAGTAATGCAGATAGCGTAGGGCAGTTTACCCTCAAAAAGTTCGTGCCCGATCACCTTTCTGTCTTTTTGTATGAAGTCAAGAAGGGCAATCTTAAATTCAGAACCGTCAATGAGGTAAAATTTCACTTCTTTCAAATCGATGGGTGGTATTTTGAGGTTTCTCAATTCAACAGGTCGGGCTACAACACGGGGTGGCTGATATCCAATCTCGTTAAGGTAAAAAATGAGTCTGAAAAAAACCTTCTCAGAAAGTATGTCTACTATGAGACAAAATAGATGGTGGATGCTGTCTGTTTTTTTTGTGTTGATCCTGGTCGCGGATATTCAGGCTCAACAGGCAAAGCCTGATACAAAAAAACACGAACAAAAAGTGAAAGACATGATAGCTTTTCTCGAGTATGTTCTCAATACACTTGGAAGTGCAACTACGTCAGCCCGTGACAAAGATGTCCTTATCACGGAGAGTTATACAAAGATATTTCGAGATGCGAAAGTTCAAATCGAAGACGATCTTGTAGAAAAACGCAACGTAATCACGAACAAAGATGTGCAAGCATACCTGAAGGATGTGGATTTTTTCTACGAGGATCTGAAGTTTGAATTCACCATTAAAGACATCCAGGGAAAGGTCAATGCCAACGATCGCCTGTTTTATAAAGTTTCACTCCTGCGCAACATGCAGGGCACCTCGGTGGAAGGTAAGCTGGTCAATAATACCATTCCTCGTTATGTGGAAGTGAACTTCGATCCTAAGGATCAGGATCTGAAAATAGTGAGTATTTACACCAACGAATTTGATGAGAAGGAAGCATTGCTTAATTGGTGGAAGGAATTATCGTTCGAATGGCAATCCATATTTCAGCGAAAGTTGAATATCACTGATAGTGTCGATCTTGCTGATATAAAAAACATTTCGTCTATTGAAGCGCTAGATCTTAGCAACAATCAATACATCACGGATATCGAGCCACTATCGCAACTCTCCAGTTTGCAGGTTCTAAGTCTGGCCAATACCAACGTAACGGACCTTAGTCCCATCAGAAACCTAACTGAGCTCGTAGAACTCGATCTGTCGAATACTAATGTTGACGATATCTCCGCCCTGAAGTATTCTGATAAATTAACAAAGCTGAAACTTGATCGAACACCTGTTTCTGACATTTCGGTGCTCGAAAGAATGACACGGCTAGAGCACCTGGATATCAGTAAGACTTTGGTGACGGATTTTAACGTTCTTAGCAATCAAGTCGCATTAAAATATTTGAATCTTGAGGCTACTCAGATCGCCAATTTATCGCCAATAGATTCATTAACGAATTTGAGCGAAGTTAATGCATCAAGATCGCTTGTCCAGAATGTAAGTCCTCTGAGGGGCTTGAAAAATTTGACAGTGTTGAGGCTCGACAGCACGCAGGTTTCCTTTATCAAACCGCTTAGTGAACTAGTGAACTTGAGAATCCTTCATGTGAATCAGACTATGATCACGGATTTAAGTGCACTCCAGGACTTACCGAATATTGAGAGAATTTATTGCGATCAAACGCAGATCAACCGCGCTATGGCCGATTCCTTTATGGCAGGCAAAAAGGGAGTACTAGTGATTTATGACTCCAAAGATTTGAAAGGGTGGTGGGATTCCTTGCCCATAGCCTGGCAACAGGTTTTGCGAGATGCAGCAAAGACCGGCTCAGTTCCTACCAACGAAGAGTTGGCAAAAATAACAAATCTTGATTCTATCAATGTTGCTGACAATAGTGGAGTGAAGGATATAGAGCCGTTGCAAAGACTGCAGAAGCTACAATCAATTGTGGTTAGCGGAACCGGCACTACTAATTTATCGCCCTTACAAGAGCATAAACGAATTAAGATTCTTGATATCAGCAATACTGACATCAGTGATATTTCGATAGCACGACAATTCAGTAATTTGTTGGTTCTCAAAGCCGACAACAGCAAAATTCAGGCGTTGGATCCACTCTATGATCTGAGAGCACTTAAAACTGTTTACGCCGATGGAACAGGGATTCAAGATGATCACGTTCGGGAATTCTTAACAAAGAATTCTGATTGTCTTGTGGTTTACAAAACTGATACATTGTTAACTTGGTGGAATGAGTTGCCAGAGAACTGGAAGGGAGTGTTCAATGCCCAGGTAAAGATTAACAATAAGTCTAGGAAGGAAGACTTACACAAACTTGTAGAACTTAAGACCATTCAATTTAAAGATGCAGCGATTGATGAGCTGTCAACATTAGGAGTGTTCGTTAGACTTGAAGAATTAAATTTTTCAGGCACCTCCCTTTCCGACATTACACCACTTGCCTCTATGGAGTCGCTAAGGGTTTTACATGCCACTAACAGCCCCCTAAACGACCTCACGCCTTTGAGCAGTTTAAAAAATCTCAGCCGGCTTGACATATCGAATACCGCTGTGGAAGACTTACGGCCGTTAAGCTCACTTGAGAATTTGAAGGAGTTAAACTGTTCAGGTACTCAGGCAAGCAATTTAGGTCCGCTGGAAAACTTATCGCTAGAGTCCTTGGATTGCTCCAACACAAATGTGAAGAAGCTAGAGCCACTTTTTGGTCTGCCCTTGAAGACACTGAAATGTTACAACACAAGAGTGAATAGCAAGGAAGTGGATAAGTTCAAAAGCAGGATCCCTGATTGCAATGTGATCTACTACAGGTGAGTATCCCAATAATCGACAGGCTATCGTTTTTATTGTGCGAGCTGGAATTCAAAATTGTATCATCCCCCTATCGAGAGCAATACAATTGGGAACGTTGTAGCAAATCTGTCTGAAATTGATGCGCAGACAAGCACGCCATAGCTAATAACATGATTATCGCACCCAATGGAATATATAATAGATTATTCAGTGGCCTCATTGTAATGAAGTTCCCTATTTTTAACCTGGCAGTGTGCTGCAGATACTAAATCCTAGACTTGGACGTATCCATATTGCGTTGCACGAACGCTCGTATGATCATCGACCTGTGGCCCTATATGGGACGTTTATAAATATTCTGAACGGGCCTTTTTGACTTAATCACATGATACACATTTGTCAGTGTTAGAGTATGAGCATCTGAGACAGGCATTTGTTTATACGATGCAAGGTCTAGCTTTTCCTTGAATGTTTTATGCTCCAATGAGAAATGCCTGAGATAGTTATCATACTCTATAACCCAAGACGTATCGATTTCTATATGTTTAAGGCCGTCCACTAGTAATCAACCCAAATGAATATTATTAACTGTGGTAAAGATAATAATCACCTTTTATAACTTATCAAAATTTCCACAGTGTGAGAAATATTATTTCTAACGGTTCGATTTGTTTTATTATGAAGTTAGTTCAAGTAGGAGTGTAGATTACATCCCAGTCGGTTTATTGGGTACCAGAAATTGAACAATCCATCTAATTTTTGAAATAACAATTGGTTTTTTTATGTTTAAGTAATGAATTACCTGTTAGTCAAGGACTGAGTTAAAGTATAATTGGGGTCCTCCCATTGCTAGGTAGGTTTCCTTCCTATGGAAACCTTATTGTCAATCCATCACATATATTTTTTCATAGATGTTTGCAGTGCTAAAGGTATTCCTTGAAAAATCAGGACGTTGTACGAGACTCAGGAACTGGAACCGATCGTATTTGGGCAAGGACGCTCAACGTCCAAGGCTGCTTTTCATGAGCAAGTTTGCTGGATTGCATGCACTACTATTTGCACTGAAGTCACTAGAACTACTCAGTGTTACGCCGGCACTTGAACATTTGCATACGACGGGAAGAAATGTAAGTTATGAAAAGCCACTCTAGTCTCATTAAAATTCTATTATCAAACACCTGGCAGGAAAATTTTAACACCTGGCAATTCCATGAATCCGTAATCTTAATCAAAAAATATGCGAGGCCCGCTAAACTCGTTCCGTATTCGATTGAAGAAACAGAAGATAAGATAGTTCTTAAGACTAGAATTGAAGACTTTGGTGATCTAGTTCTTGAACTGAAGGACCACACCTTACTTCCTAAAATAGTACTGAGTTCCAAAATGAATTTGAATAGGCAGCTTGTTTTGGAAGCATTTATCGGTTTCTCCAAAGAACAAAAACTGTTGATCGAAACCCATATGACCAAGTTGAAAGAAAAATTTCATGCAAAGCGGAATGAAATAAAAGAAACAATTTTGGATGGCAAGAATAAGCAAAGCGGCCAAACAAAATCACTTGCGGAATATGAAGATTCTTTCGAACAAATAGCAAGAAAAATTTCGCTGCTCGAGACCGTCATTACTTCGACCATAGACGTAGCAAGCAACTTCGAGCGATATCACGAATGTTTCTTGAATGATATTAAAAAATTAATTGAAGATATAGAAAGAATATGAGTCATGATAGCAGCCCCAGACAGGGGTGGTATTACCCGAATGAACACATCGCTCGCGGGCTCGGTACGCCATCACCTTATTAACGTTGGTGATAGCACTGGCAGCCCTTCGAGGAGCATTTACTCCATGGTAAACACCCAAGCTTCCTTAAATAAGTTTTTCCACCTGTATTGATTTCGCACTTTGCGTGCCTCCTCCAGGTCATACGTTGAGAAAATGTACACGTAGTAGTACTTATTCTTAGGATTCAAGGCAACATTCACATCATAACCCTCTCTTAGAAGTTGTTTGGTGAACTTCGTTGAATGGTCCATGATGCTAAACACACCGACCACCACATAGTGTCCCTTGGCAATGGTGAAT